>CAMGPO010000250.1 GCA_946060825.1 uncultured Clostridia bacterium
GAATATGACCTTGAAACCATCAGCGACCTGGTCCCGGTTGCGGATCAGTTGACCTTTGGCGCAGAGCATGAGTTTTTCACCCAAGAGGGCAGCATGAAGTACGGACCCTTTACGGAGTTCTACGGTCTTCATTTCCGCGACACCGCCTCGGTGGACGTCAGCCTCAAATACTCTGCCATTGAAAAGGGCAGCTTTGAAGTCACAGAGGTCTACGCCACCGACGGTCTCAACCGCAAGGCCAACCTGAAGGTGCTGGAGGACGACCTTGAATTCTTCCCCGACTACAACGGCTGCTTCCTGATCCGGGAGGACACCTTCGAGCGTTTTGCCGACTCAGCCCCCAACTTGGAGGAAGTCCTGAATCTCCTGGCCGGGCAGATCTCCAACGAGGACATGATGGAGATGACCTATCAGGTCGACGTGATGGGCAAATCCGTGGACGAGGTCGCCAGCGCCTTCCTGGCGGAGTGCGGCCTGCTCAGCTTCTGAAAAAAATCCGGGAGATTTCTCCCGGATTTTTTCGGCATCGATGAAACTTTCAGCGAATTTTCTCGTCTGGATTGGAAAAGGAAGAAAGGATGAGAAGCATGGAAGACGCACAGATCATTGCGCTGTACTGGGCCAGGTCGGAGACGGCCATCGCGGAGACAGCGGGCAAGTACGGCGGCTTTCTCCACAGCATCGCCTGGAACATCCTGCGTAGCCAGGGCGACGCCGAGGAATGCGTCAACGACACCTATCTGCGGACCTGGAACGCCATCCCGCCCGCAAGGCCCTCAGCCTTCCGCGCCTGGCTGGGCCGCATTGTCCGCAATCTCTCCCTCGATCGCTGGAAGGAAGCCAGGACCAAGAAGCGCGGCGGCGATGAGATGGAACTCCTGCTCGGCGAGCTGGATGCCTGTGTTCCGGAGCCCCACGGCACAGAGCGTCAACTCGAGGACCAAGAGATCGCCGACCTGATCGGCCGATTCCTGCAGAGCCTCCCGGCGGAGCAGCGCATCATGTTTCTCAAGCGCTACTGGTACGGTGAGGACCTCGCCGCTATCGCAGCAGCCCTGGGCTGCAAGCCGGGCAAGGTGAAATCGACTCTGTACCGCACGAGAAATGCCCTGCGGGCCTATCTGGAACGGGAGGAGGTGTACCTGTGAAACGGGAACGGCTATTCCGCATCCTGGGTCTTCTCGACCAGGATCTGATCGAGGAGGCAGGCGACGCCGCCTCCCCCGCCGCTGTACAGCGGCGCGGACCGTGGAAATCTATCCTTGCGGCAGCGGCCTGCATCACGGTTTCGTGCCTCGGCGGTCTGGCCTGGCTGATCACCGGCGGCTTCCGCGGCTTCGGCAGTGCCACTCCGGCGGACACAGCCGGCGGAGGATATACCGGCGTTGATAACGGCACGGTTTTCATGTCCTATGCCGGTCCAGTCTTTCCCCTGACCGCCCTGGACGCAGATTCCCTTACTGCTGGGCGCGCCCTGACCTGGGATTTCTCCAAAAATGACGAGGGCAGCGTCTGGGGCGCGGATATCCGCGACGTCTACACAGTAACCAATACGTCGGACGCCGGCAGGTCGGTAACGCTGCTCTATCCCTTTACCGGCAGTTTTCAGGATCTGAGCGCCATCGACGCTTCCCTGACCGTAGACGGTGCGGAGACAGAAACGGATCTGCTGGCCGGGGCCTATGCGGGCGGCTTCTCCGGCGTCTGGCAGGAGGACTGCCTGGATGACAGCACCTACAATTTGCGGACGCCGGAGCGCTGGGAGGACTACAAAGCCCTGCTCGCAGACGGAAGTTACTTGGAAAACGCCCGGTCGTCGGAGATAGACCTCGATCAGCCGGTGACCGTCTATGAATTTCTGAACTCCACCGGCGTCTCTGATGAATATCCGGCGGCCACCCAGTCGATCCGATTCAACATCGACACCGAACAGACGCAGATCCTGACCTACGGTATCAACGGCCGGGAATGGGATGATGGTACCGGCTACCAGCGCTACAGTTTCTTTGTCCCCGACGGACAGCGGCGCAACTGGGATCGTCACCTGCTGGTGGTGATTGGTGCGGACATCGAGGATTACACGCTTCAAGGCTACGAGGACGGCGGCTGTGAAGCCGGTGAAGAGCTGGGTAACGTTTCCAGTGACCTGATACGCACTGAAACAACCCTGGGTTCCATTCTGAACGAGCTGGCGGAAGCCCACTGGGACTGGCACTGGGATGGCAATGCGGATGACAATCCAGCCGCCTTCTCCCTGGAACTTTACCGGCAGTCTGCCGCTGCGCTGTTCCTCCAATACGGCCTCGGTTCCGATCACCCCGTGGACCGCTACGCCGACGGCCGCCTCGACGACATTCTGGACGAAGCCATTTACCAGAAGCGGGTCTTCTGGCTCTCCGCCGAGGTCACAATCCCCGCTGGTGAAACCATTGAGGTCGCGGCGTCCCTCTGGAAAGCGCCGAGCTTCGACTATGCCTGCAGCGGCTCTGACCAGTCCGATCTCCAGGGCTATGACATGGTGACTGCCCTCGGCTCCGATCTGACCTTCATCGCCCAGACAGCCTCGATCGAACACGCAGAGAACATTGAAATCGTCCGCCAGAATCTCGGCTTCGATTTGGAAAACGGGGTGACCACCGTGACAATTGACAACACATTGGAGCACGGTTATCTGGAAATCCGCACGAAATAACGCAGAAGCCGGAATCGCATAGTTCCGGCTTCTGTTCTGTATTCATCCCCGAACCACATAAGCTGTTGGGAAAGGGGTGATTCAATGGATGCACGGATTCAGGAGAATTTTAAGAGCCAAGTCTTGGAGGAACGAAAAAAGCTGCTGACGGAAAAGTGGCTTGAGCGCCTTACTTGGCTGCAGCGGGAAGCGGAACATAACCGCATCCCGGAGAAAAGGCCATGAAAGCTGCTCTTTACTGCCGGCTATCCGAAGAAGACCGCAGCAAGCGGGAACCGGACAGCGTCAGCATTCAAAATCA
>CAMGPO010000251.1 GCA_946060825.1 uncultured Clostridia bacterium
TGGCCGAAGAGAGGGACGCCCCTGAAACGCCTGCTGATTAGACTGACCCGCTTTTACCAGAAGTCCATATCGCCGCTGTTTCCGCCCCGGTGCCGGTTTGTTCCGACCTGCTCCCAGTACGCCCTGGAAGCGATCGAAAAATATGGTCCCTGGAAAGGCGGCTATCTTGCGTTCAGGCGGCTGCTGCGCTGCCACCCATTCAACCACGACGACCCTTTTGATCCTGTGCCCTGACCGGGCGCCTCACGAACGGAGGAAAACGAACCCATGTCATCTATTTGGGATATCATCCGCGTCCCCTTCGGCTACCTGCTGGAATGGTTCTATCTGCTGACCAACAACTATGGTATCGCCCTCATCCTCTTCGCCCTTGTGGTTAAGCTCATCCTGCTTCCCATCAGCATCAAGAGCAAGAAGAGCACCATGAAGATGACCCGCCTCTCCCCCCAGCTCAAGGAGCTGGAAAAGAAGTACGGCGATGACAAGATGAAATACCAGCAGGCTGTCCAGAAATTCTACCAGGAGGAAGGCATCTCGCCCACCGGCGGCTGTCTCTGGTCCTTCATCCCGCTGCTCATCCTGATCCCCCTGTACGAGGTCATTCGCCGCCCTCTGATTTACATGATGCATCTTCCCGCCGCAACGGCGGAGGCCATTGTAGATGCGCTCAAGAATTTGGGCGTGACCCTGAGCACCAACCCCTACTACGAACAGATGGTCGCGGCCAGCAAACTGCCCCAGTATATCGAGCAGGTGCGGTCCTCTGTGCCGGAGCTGGCCGGCGTCAACATTCCGACGCTGAATTTCTCCTTCCTCGGTGTCGACCTGAGCACAGTTCCCAACTGGCGGTTCTGGACGCTGGCGGGCTGGGCTGCCATCGGCCTGTTCCTGATCCCCCTTGTTTCCGGCTTTATCAACTGGCTGAGTATGTGGATCAGCCAGAAGCAGAACAGCTCTGTCTCCACCAACGAGAAGGGCGAGCGGGAAGCGGCCGCCGATGCCGCCGCCGGCTCCATGAAGACCATGATGCTCATCATGCCCTTCTTCTCCATCTATATCGGCTTCACCATGCCCGCCAGTATCTCCATCTACTGGATTGCCCAGGGCCTTCTGGGTATCGTACAGGAGTGGATTCTGACCAAGCATTTCCGCAAGGTCTATGACGCCGAGGATGTGATCCGCCGCCAGCGGGCTGCCGAGCAGGCCGCCATTGAGGCCGAGCGGGAGCGCATTCGCGCCGAGCGCCGGGCCAAGAATCCCGACGGCATCACCGCCAACACCAGCAAGAAGAAGCTCAAGGCCAAGGAAAAGGCCGAGCGCGGTCCCGCCATCGAGGGCAAGCTGACGCCGGAGGAGCGGGCCGCTCTGAAGGAAAAGAAGGCTGCCGCCACCGGCGGCGACCCCAACCGCCCCTACTGCCGCGGCCGGGCCTATGAGCCGAACCGCTATGGCAAGGACGGCGAGGAGCTGATCGAAGCCGTGGCCGAAGAGGTTGTCGACGACTACGTCGAACCGGAGGAGGCCGTAGATGTCGTGGACGATTACGTCGAGGCTGACGAAACGCCGGCAGGAGAAGGAGAAGCGGCCGAAGCCCCAGAGGCCCCCGAGGCGGAAGCGGAAGAGCCCGACGAGTCCGAAACAAACGAGTGATTTAGGAGCGAAAGCATGGAAAAGAGCATTATTACCACGGGTAAGACCCTGGATCTGGCCATCGAGGCTGCTCTGAAGCAGCTTGGCCTGGATCGGGACAGCGTCTCCGTGGAGATTATTGAAAACGCGAAAAGCGGCTTCCTGGGCTTCGGCGCACAGCCGGCCAAGGTCAAAGTGACCTATGAGGCCCCAGAAGAGGAAACCGGCCCCGCGCCGGCCCTGTCCTCGGCCTCCAGAAGCAAGCCGAAGAAGTACACCCCGCCGGTCCCCATGAACCCTGCACCGGCACCCAAGCCGGCCGCCTCTGAGACCCGGCCCACAGAGAAGAAGCCGCAGCCCGAGCGCCGCAGCGAGCCGCGCAAGGCCTCCGAAAAGAAGCCCCAGCCGGAACGCCGTCCGCAGAAGCCCGCCGCCCCGAAGCAGCCGAAACCGACTCCCGTCCCTGTGGAATACACCCCAGCCGCGCCCGGTTCCACGGAGGAGAAGATCGAGGTCTTTATCAAGGGCCTGCTGGAACATATGGGCTCCGACGCCGTCCCCCATGCCGTCAAGACTGGCGATGACAACTACTCCGTCGACCTGGTGGGCGAAAACCTCGGTATGCTGATTGGCCGCCGGGGCGACACCCTGGACGCCATCCAGCACCTGACCAACTACGTCGTCAACCGCGACGCGAACAAGCACGCCCGCGTCAGTGTTGATGCGGAACACTATCGCCAGAAGCGGGAGGAGTCCCTGCAGCGTCTGGCCGCCAAGGTGGCAGGCAAGGTGGTCAAGTACCGCCGGAACGTCACTCTGGAGCCGATGAACGCCTATGAGCGCCATGTGATCCATGCAGCCCTGCAGGATACCCCGGGCGTTACGACCTATTCCACCGGAACGGAACCGAATCGCCGTATCGTGGTGGCCTACAGTCGGGACAAGTTTGTGCCGTCCCAGGACAATTACGAGGACGAAGAATGAGAACAAACCGGATCGAAGCATGCTTCGATCCGGTTTTTTGCCTCTTCCTTGAATATTCTTGCGTTTTTATGTCAAAATCGCATATAACTTGCGTCAGAAAGCCACATATGTTATGATGTACATGGTGATGAACAATGGTGTACGAACGAATCCGGAGCTTGCGGGAAAACCACAACCACACACAGAAGAAACTCGCGGAGTTGCTGCATGTGTCGCAGGCGACCTATTCCCGATATGAATCCGGCGCGCTGGATATTCCAATTCAGGCGTTGATTTTGTTGGCGGATTTTTATGAGGTCTCTGTGGACTATCTCCTGGGCCGCTGTGACTGAAGGCTGAATGCATCTTGCGCACGGCCTCTCCCGTTCGCTCTG
>CAMGPO010000252.1 GCA_946060825.1 uncultured Clostridia bacterium
GAAACGGCCCCCAGGTCGGCATCATCAACAACGCCATGCTGGCCCTGATGCACGAGGACCCTACTCAGGGCAGCACGCCCCTGTCGGTCTGCGGCGCCATGAGTCAGGCCTACATCGGCTATGACCTCCAGAACGCCCTTCGGGAGGAGATGTGGGATCGCGGGATCACCACAAAACCCGTCGTCACCATGGTGACCCAGGTGGAGGTGGATCCGGAGGATCCCGCCTTCCAGAATCCCTCCAAGCCCATCGGCAAGTTCCTCAGCGCGGAAGAGGCCGCCGTCATGGCCGAAAAGACCGGCTTCCTCTACAAGGAAGACGCGGGCCGGGGTTGGCGGCGCTACGTCGCCTCGCCGAAGCCCAAGCACATCATTGAGCTGGGCGCTATCCGCGCCCTCAGCAACGACGGCCACGTTGTCATCTGCTGCGGCGGCGGCGGCATTCCGGTGTTCCGCACGGAGCGGAACCACCTCAAGGGCGCGGCAGCCGTCATCGACAAGGACTTTGCCGCCGAGCTGCTGGCGGAGATGCTGGACGCCGACTTCCTCATCATCCTGACCGCCGTGGAGAAGGTCGCCATCCATTTCCGCAAGGAAAACGAGACCTGGCTCTCCACCCTGACCCCGGCGGAGGCAGATCGGTACGCGGCCGACGGCGAGTTCGCCCCCGGCTCCATGCTGCCCAAGGTGCAGGCAGCGGCCAAATTCGCCGCCTCCAAGCCCGGGCGCAAGGCCCTCATCACCCTTCTGGAAAAGGCCCGGGACGGCATCGCCGGCAAGACCGGCACCCTGATCTCCCAATAAACAAAAACCGGGGGCGGAACATCGGTTCCGCCCCGGTTTTCTGCGGCCTATTCCGCCGTTCCAACCTTGACCGATTCGAGAATCTCCAGGAACGCGGCCTCATAGGTCTCCCACTGCGCCTTTTCCGGCGAGGCAGAGAACACATAGGTGCCCTCACTCTGGGGATATTCCAGCGCCACGGTCAGCCATACCACGCCGTCGCTCTCCTCCGTGTACTTCCAGGCAGTCAGGCCGTTTGGAAGCGTCAGCTCCTCGATGGTCACGCCGGTGCCACACATTCCAAAGAGCTGCCAAAAAGCCAGTTCAAAGACCAGGTCCGGTTCCTCCCGGGGCCAGAAATCGATGGAGCAGGTGGCAAGCCCGTCCGTCTGTTCAGTCTCCTCCCGGGTGTGGATCCCATAGTCCCAGCCCGCCGGGATGTCCAGCGCCATGTACACATCCTCATAGCCGTATTCGACGCGCACCGGTTCCTCCGGGGTGGACTGTTCCGGTTCGTCCTCCGGCTTCTCCGCCTGTTCGGCCACGGTGATGCCGTATACCGCCCCGAGTTGGGCCGGGTAGCTCTCCAGAATCTCGCCGTTGTAGGTGATCTCCACCAGATCGCCGGCCTGCGGCTCCGGAGACGGGGCCATGTGCTCCAGGGCAACAGAGATCCGGTCTGATGCGCGCAGCTCCGCCGAGCCCTCGACCGGTTCCACAAGCATGGATTCGTTTTCGACTGACAGTACCTGTGCCCGAAATACGGTTTCGTTCCCCATATTCTCCGGCGGCTCCGAAGCGGCACAGGCCGCCAAACCCGCTGAGAACAGCAATACCAGCAGGATGCTGAAAACACGTTTCATAACATCGCCTCCTGCTGATAAAGACGTAATTCCGTCCCCATGGTTACGCCGCCCAACAAAAAACCGTACCGCTTTCGCGGTACGGTCTTTGCGTTATTTTGCTTCCTTGGGCTTCCGGATCCAGCAGAACCAGAACACGAAGGCGATCAGAACGCCGCCGATGATGTTGCCCAGGGTGACAGGCAGCATATTGCCGCCGAAGTAGTTGCCCCAGGTCAGCTTGGTCAGATCGACGCCGAGGGCGGTGGCAGCCTCGCAGTAGGCCGCGTTGGACTTGGCGAAGAGGCCCATCATGCAGTAGGTCATGTCGGCGATCGAGTGGTTGAAGCCGCAGAGAACGAAGAACATAACCGGGGCCCAGGCGCCCATGAAACGGCTGATGCCGTCCTTGCCCGCCAGGGACATGAGCACGCCCAGGGTCACCAGCATATTGCAGAGGACGCCCATCATCAGAGCATTCTGGAAGGGCATGGTCATTTTGCCCGTGGCGACCTTCATGGTGTAGGCGGCCAGGCCGTTGCTGCCGGCGGAGAGCCAGCCGAACTTGGCGCAGATGAACGCGATCACCATGGAACCAATGAAGTTGCCGATGTACACAACGACCCAGTTGCGCAGCATCCCGGCCACCGTGGCCTTATGATCCAGAACGCTGATGGTGATCAGCGTATTGCCGGTGAACAGCTCCGCGCCGGTCATGATGACCATGCCCAGGCCGAAGGCGAAGAGCAGGCCGGACACCGTGCGAACCGTCGAGTTGTTCTCCAGCGCATAGCTGGCCATGTTGGTCACAGCCGAGGGGAAGCCGATCAGAGCGCCGGCCAGGATAGCCAACACAATCATTTTGCTGAAGGGCAGCTTCGCCTTTCCGGCGCCTGCATTGGAATAATTTGCGGCCATTTCCGCAGGAGTAAACAGATTCATGATGCAGATCTCTCCTTTCCGAGGGACAGAGAAACGGTTTACAGGGTACGCTCCGCAGCCTCCACAACGTGGCCGATCAGAACGACGTTGGTCACGCCGCCCACGCCGCCGGGAACGGGAGTGATGGCGTCGACAATGGGCTCGACCTCGGCGAACACGGCGTCGCCGGACATGCCGCCCTTGCCCTTGGAGGTCACCTTTTCGGGATCCCAGTTCATGGACACGTCGATGACGACCTGGCCGGGACGGACAAAGTCCCTCGTCAGGGAGCCGAGGACGCCGGCAGCGGAGACGACGATGTCGGCCTTGCGGACGACGTCCGCCAGGTTGACGGTCTTGGTGTGGCAGATGGTAATGGTAGCGTTCTTGGCCATGAGCATCATGGCGACGGGCTTGCCGATGACCAGGCTGCGGC
>CAMGPO010000253.1 GCA_946060825.1 uncultured Clostridia bacterium
CCCATCACCGTGGAGAACTTCCTGAACTTGGCCAAGTCCGGCTTCTATGACGGCCTGACCTTCCACCGCATCATCGACGGCTTCATGATTCAGGGCGGCGACCCGGAGGGCACCGGCTACGGCGGCTCCGAAGAGACAATCAAAGGCGAGTTCACCCAGAACGGCGTGGAGAACGGCATCTCCCATGTCCGGGGCGTCATCTCCATGGCCCGGAACGGCCGCGACATGGACAGCGCCAGCTCCCAGTTCTTCATTGTCCAGTCCGACAGTACCTTCCTCGACGGCCAGTATGCCGCCTTCGGCCATGTGACCGACGGCATGGAGATCGTGGACGCGATCTGCAAGGATATCCCGGTGGAGGACAGCAACGGCACCGTCCTCGCAGAGAACCAGCCGGTCATCACCCAAATCCGTGTCATTGACTGAGAAAAACTCCCGGATGCAGCGCATTCCGGGAGCTTTTTTACTGGATTCCGACGATGACGGAGAACACGGCGTAGAGCACCATGGTTGCGACGGTCAGGGCTGAGAGGGCGGAGGAGATCTGCACCCGCTCGGCCGGCTCGTCGGCAAAGACGGGCAGAACGTAAGGCGGCGGGAGCATAAACATCAGCACAGCTGCGCCCTCGTGGATGATCCCGCCGAGAACCGTCCGGTTCATGAGCAGCAGCAGGCCCAGCAGGATCGCCATGACGCCGAGGCGCAGCAGCACCAGACCGCCGGTCTGCTTCCAGGGGATCTCCTTCGGCACCAGGTCGTAGCCCACGGTCAACAGGATGATCATGCCCGTTGGGGCGGAGACGAAGTCGGTGACGGAGGTGAAGATCGCGCCGATACCCACGCGCTCCATGGCGGAGAAGAGGCCGGTGGCGCCCAGCAGGACGCCGGCGAAGATGGCCCAGAGGATGGGCGAGGTCAGGGCGTCGCGGAGCAGGGCCTTCTTGTCCTTGCCACCGGAGAGGATGGCCTTGTAGATCGTGAAGACGAAGAGCACTTGGCCAAGGTCGAGGATGGCGAAGCGGGAGGCACTCTCGTCCCGGAAGAGCAGAGTGAAGAGGGCGTAGCCCAGCATCCCGGCTTCGAAGCCCGTGGCCAGGAAGGGGGCCAGGCGGCTTTTCACCCGGAAGAGCCGCACGGCCAGGAAGCCCAGGGTCAGTCCGAGGCAGCAGAGCAGGAACATCAGCACCGGCACGGCGATGGTCGAGGTGGAGTACTCCGCCGTGGCAAAGGCGCTGAGCACCACGGCCGGGAGGGTGATGTTGATGACCACTTTTTTCAGGGTGTCCACCCCGTCCCGGGTCAGAAATCCGACGCGGCGGCAGAGCATTCCCAGGCCCAGGGCCAGAAAGACCGGCAGGGCCGTCTCAAGTACGGATAGGATCGGACTCATCGCGGCTTACTTGATGACGCCCTTCTGAAGGATGATGTTGGCGTAGATGGCGGTCTCGCCGGACTGGAGGATGCAGTAGCACTTCTTGGCCTGATCGTAGAACTCAAAGCGCTCGTAGGAGCCGACGGCGGAAGCGCCGCGCTCGTCGTGTTTGGCGATGATGGCCTTGTACTCGTCCCAGACGGGGATGACCAGATCCTTGTCGCAGTCCATCTTCTGCATCAGCATGGCCGGCGTCTCGACGTAGGCGTCCAGAGGGATGACCTGGAGGATGGCGTCCAGCAGCTCGGGGATGCCGTGGCCGTCGGCCCGGACGAGGATCGCGCCCTCAGCCTTGGCCATGGAAGCGCCGGGGAAGTTGCCGTCGCCGATGCAGATGCGGTCGCCGTGGCCCATCTCGCTGAGGACCTTGAGCAGCTCGGGGGAGAGAATGGAAGGAATGTTCTTTAACATGGTTGTGACCTCCTGTAGGTTGACTTTTGCGGTAAAATATGGTAGTAGATGATAGAAAAAACAAAAGGGAGGCGCCGCAGATGAATGTTGCAGCGGAAGTGGCGAAGTTTTCGAGAATCGCCGAGGAAAAGGGACTTGTGACCAGTCTGGAGGGAAACCTCTCGATGATCGACCGGGAGACCGGGAGCATCTGCATCACCCCGTCCCACAAGAGCAAGCTCCTTCTGACGGAGGAACAGATCTGCGTGGTAAATGCGGCGGGCGAACAGATTGGCGGCACGGGCAAAAAATCCTCGGAGTATTTCCTCCACGAGGCGGCCTATAAAGCCCGGCCCGACATTGGCGCGGTGTTCCACTGCCACAGTCCCTATCTCACGGCCTATGCCCTGGCTTACCGGGACTTTGTGACCCCGGAGGACAGCTTCCTCCACCAGATCTTTGGCACGATCACCTGTCTGCCCTACGGCGCCCACGGCACCCATGCCATTCACCAGGGCATCGAGGAGGCCCTGAAGGGGCGGCCCGTCGCCCTGTTGGCCGGCCACGGCGTGGTCTGCGTCGGCGAGGACCTGGAGGACGCCATCGGCCTTCTGGAGGCGGCGGAAAACTTCGCCCGGACGGTGTACCTCAAAAACCAGCTCGACTGAGTCTTTCAAAAAGTGGCGGTCTTGCGACCGCCACTTTTTTGTTGTTCGGAGTTACCGGATGTTCTTGTACATGGGGCCGTAGGCGGCGCAGGCGCGGTAGTCCTGGCCTTCCTTGTCCATGCCGAAGGCATTCCAGGCCGCCGGACGGAAGATGTCCTGCTCGGGGACGTTGTGCAGGCAGACGGGAATGCGGAGCATGGAGCAGAGGGTGATCAGGTCGGCGCCGATGTGGCCATAGGAGATCGCGCCGTGGTTGGCGCCCCAGTTCTGCATGACCTCATAAGCGGTCTTGAAGGGGGAACCTTCCTTGCCGTCGCAGCGGGGGGCGAACCAGGTGCAGGGCCAGGTGGGGTTGGTGCGCTCCATCAGAGTGTCGGAAACCTCGTCAGGCAGCTTGACGGTCCAGCCCTCAGCAATCTGCAGGACGGGGCCGAGGCCCTTGACCAGATTCAGGCGGATCATGGTGGCGGGCATTTCCGCACGGGTG
>CAMGPO010000254.1 GCA_946060825.1 uncultured Clostridia bacterium
AGATTGTATTGAAAAACCACGGATTGAAAAAAATCCGTTTCCACGATCTCCGCCATAGCTGTGCCAGCCTTCTTTACGCCAACGGTGTCAGTCTGAGGGACATCCAGGAGTGGCTGGGACATAGCGACATCGGAACGACATCGAATATTTACACCCACCTTGATTATAGCAGCAAGGTTTCGTCGGCAAATGCGATTCTCGCATTTTACCCGCAAAACACCAGAGTACAGACTATCGGGCAATAAAAAAGCCCTGAACTCTGTAAGTTCAGGGCTGAAAATTCTGGTGCCGGTGGCCGGACTCGAACCGGCACGGATTGCTCCGCCGCATTTTGAGTGCGGTGCGTCTGCCAATTCCGCCACACCGGCATTTATATTTTAATTCCCTGTGTCCCGCATATCTCTGATTTTGGAGGGATATGCGGGAGGGATATTAAAACCAAATGCTGTTATTCAGTTGAAAATATGCTGTAATACCAAGGGTCCTACAAAAACGCCTGTGAATGGACGAACAAGATTTTGAGTCCAGCACGTCTGCCAATTCCATCACACCGGCACATTCTACAGGGTATTATATCGGATACCGGCAGGTTTTGCAAGTGTCAATTCCCGCCAGGCCGCTTTATTTCATATTCCCGATCTGCACCGACAGATGCTTCGACAGCACCGCCAGCGAGGTGGCCATATTCTCGTTCTGCACGAGAATGCCCTCCGGGACGTCCAGATGGGCCGGGGCAAAATTCCAGATCGCCAGGATGCCGCATCCGATCAGAATGTTGCACACCGCCTGGGCGTGCTCTGCCGGAACCGTGATAATGCCCATGAGGATTTTATGCTCCTCGCAGAACTGCTTCAGCTCCGACACGGCGTGGATCTTCTTGCCGTTTTTGACTTTGCCCACCAGAGCCGGATTGCTGTCAAAGGCCGCGACGATGTTCAGGCCGTACTCCGCAAAGCCTGTATAACCCAGCAGCGCGCCGCCGAGGCCGCCCGCGCCGATCAGCACGGCATCGTTGGTATTGTCACAGCCGAGGAACTGCTCGATATCATCAATCAGGCTGAGGCGGTTATAGCCGATTTTGGGCCGGCCACCGTCAGAAACCATGGCAAGATCCTTCCGCACCTGAACCTCTCCCAGATTCAGGGCCGTGGCAAGGGCCGTGGCAGAGATATTGGCGGGGCCGTCGGTCTGAGCCTTGAGATAGGACAGATAGACCGGAAGCCGCTTCAGAACCGACTTGGAAATCTCTTTCTGCTGCAACGCATTCAACTCCTGTATTCATTCCACAATGGGTCTGCAAATCAATTTCGTTATATTATAGCACTTTTTCTCCGCAAACACAACATTTTTTTCGCGGCTTCCTCAGCAGCAGATCTGTTTTGCAATGTCGCGGCGCAGGCGCTGCATGATTCGCTTTTCCAGCCGGGAGATGTAGGACTGGGAGATGCCCATCAGGTCGGCCACCTCCTTCTGGGTCCGTTCCCGGCGGCCGCCGAGTCCGAAGCGCATGGCGACAATCCGCTTCTCCCGCTCCGGCAGACGGCCCAAAGCTTCCCGCAGAATCTGGTGATCCACGTCCTCCTCCAGGGGCCGCATGACCGTGTCGCCATCGGTGCCCAGGATATCCGAGAGCAGCAGCTCGTTGCCGTCCCAGTCGGTGTTGATCGGCTCGTCAAGGGATACCTCCGTTTTTTGGTTGACGATTTTGCGGAGGTACATCAGGATCTCGTTCTCGATGCAGCGGGAGGAATAGGTCGCAAGCTTGATATTACGATCAGGCCGGAAGGTGCCGACCGCCTTGATGAGGCCGATGGTGCCAATGGAGATCAGGTCCTCGATGCCGATGCCCGTATTTTCAAACCGCCGGGCGATGTAGACGACCAGCCGCAGATTCCGCTCGATCAGTTTGGCCTTGGCCGCCTCACTGCCCGCCGCCAGCTCCTGCAGGGCGGCGGTCTCCTCCTCCCGGGACAGGGGCGGCGGCAGGACGTCACTTCCGCCGATATAAAAAACCTTCTCCGGCCTGCCGAGCAGCCGCGCAAAAATCATTCGCTTCCAGTCTTCCAGTGTCATGGTTCATCCTCCTGTCAATCCGTGATAGCTTCCGTCCCCGGACACCAATTCCGGGGAAAAGGCCAGAATGCCGCCCTCCCGGCGCTCCTTTCCCACCGTGAGCCGCGGGCAGCGGATCCCCAGCAGCAATCCCCGCTCCGTTCCCAGGGCGCTGTAGGGGATCAGCCGGGGCCGCAGCTCCGGACGCTCTGCCGCAAGCCGGGGCAGACTTTCCGCCGGCCGCAGGAGCTGCTCCCGCCCGAGGCCCAGCAGGGACGCGGCCACCGAAGCGTCGGCCAGGACCACGGGCCGCCCCGTCAGGGGATCCCGCAGAAAGCTGCCGGTGTCCATCAGACAGCGGAAACGGACAGTCTTTCCCGCTGCCGCAGCCTGTACCGGCAGGAAAAGCCGCTTTCGCCCATGGACCGCCCCGCTGAGGGCGACGCAGGCACCATAGAGCAGGGCCGCCGAAGCCAGGAGACTCTGCCAGGAGACGCGCAGCAGCACGCCGCTTCTCCAGAGGACCGTCCCGGTTCCCAGCAGCTCCACAAGGGCGGTCTGGATGCCGCAGAGGGCCAGGGAAAGGCCGAGGAACAGGCCGCCGAGGCGCAGGGCCTCCAGAGAGACACCGAAAGCACAGGCCATCATCAGACAGAGGCCAAGTATTCGCCCCGGCACCGAGCGGGTCAGCGGCAGTGGGTAGAGGGCCAGCACGGCCAATGTGCCGCCCAGCAGGGCGCTCCAGAGGAGCCGCCGGGACAGGGCGCCGCCCCGCAGGCGGACAGCCCCGGCCAGAAGCCCATAATCGAGGGCCGCGTTCAGCAGGAACACCCCCTCCGCCCAGACCACCATCGCCCCGCCTCCTTTCCTCTTCACTCTTCATCCCTTTGGGCGCGCACACACGTCCCTACATCATGCC
>CAMGPO010000255.1 GCA_946060825.1 uncultured Clostridia bacterium
CGCGCCCATCTGCCGGAGCGCTGGCAGCAGCAGGCGGCCCACCTCGGCGGCCACCTGAAAAAGGCCCTCCACGGCTGGGTGCGGGCTGAGCTGCGGCTGATGCTCATCACCTTCGGCATCGTCAGCGCCGGCCTCTTCGTTCTGAGCATCGACTTCCCTCTGGTGCTGGGGGCCGTCGTCGCCGTGGTAGACGCCCTGCCGGTCTTCGGCACCGGCACGGTGCTGATCCCCTGGGGGCTCTGGAGCCTGCTCCAGGGCGACACGGTCCTCGGCGCGGGCCTGCTGATCCTCTACGGTCTGGCTGCCGCCACCCGGACGTCTTTGGAGCCGCGGCTGGTGGGCCGTCAGATCGGCCTCCATCCCCTGCTGGCCCTGCTGTCCATGTACGCCGGTTTTCAGCTCTTCGGCATCGGCGGCATGATCCTGCTGCCCATCGCTGCCCTTCTGGCCCGCCAGCTCTGGGCCTACGGCGGCTTCGGCAAGTAGGGCCTGTCCTTTTCCGCCGCCCTGTGCTATACTATAGAAAAAAGGGGGGGTGGGACGATGATTCTGAAACATACGGCAGCGCGCAGCGGCAAGCTGCTGAGCTTCCTCCGCCGGGAGCTGGCCCTGTCCAGCACGCTGGTCAACCGGCTCAAGCAGCAGGAAGCCATGTTCGTCAACGGCCGCTTCGTCCACACCGACTTCCCCGTCGCCCCCGGCGACGAGATCGCCGTCCTGCTTGAGGAATCCGCCCCGGATTACCCGGCGGAGGAAGGTCCCCTCGACATTCTCTACGAGGATGAGGCCGTCATCGCCGTCGACAAGCCGGCAGGCCTGATGATCCACCCCTCCCGCAGCCGCAACACCGGCACCCTGGCCAACCGTCTGGCCTGGTACTACGCCGCCACGGGCCAGAAGTGCGCCGTCCACCCGGTCAGCCGCCTCGACCGGGACACCTTCGGCGTGGTGCTGCTGGCCAAGCACGCCCACACCCACGCCCGGCTCTGCGCCGCCCACGAGGCCGGGGCCATCGAAAAAACCTACCTCGCCGCCGTCTGGGGCTGCCCGCCCGAAGAGCGCGGCGTCATCGACCTGCCCATCGCCCGTCTCGATCCCCGGGGGATGCTCCGGGGCGTCCGCCCCGACGGCCAGCCCTCCCGGACCGAGTACCGCCTCCTGCGGCAGGAGGTCCACGGCTCCCTGGTGGAGCTGCACCCCAGGACCGGCCGCACCCACCAGCTCCGGGTCCACATGGCCGCCCTCGGCTGTCCCATCCTTGGCGACCCCCAGTACGGCACGGAGGAATCCCAGATCTGGTCGCTGGCCCATGGCCTCGCGTGGCAGCAGCTCTGCGCCAGCAGCCTGACCTTCCCCCACCCGCTCACCGGCGAAGAAATCCGCCTGACCTCCCGCCAGACCGTCCTGCTCCCCCAAGACTGAGACGGTCTTTTTCCCGGTTTTCGGCTCAACCGCCGGTTGAAATCCTGATTTTTTCAAAATTCAACGATAGGTTGAGCGATTCAACGGCGGCGCGATTGCTTTTCCCCGTTTTTTTCGGCATAATCATGCCATCAGACAAAGGAGGAACTCCCCATGGAACCCAACATTCTCGGTAAGAACATCGCCTCCCTGCGCCAGGCTCAGGGCATGACCCAGGAAGCCCTGGCCCAGAAGCTCGGCGTCACCTTCCAGGCCGTCAGCAAGTGGGAGACGGGCCAGTCCTGCCCCGACATCACCATGCTACCGGAGCTGTCCGACCTGCTCGGCGTCTCCATCGACGAGCTGTTTGGCCGCGCACCCCTCGTCCGGGCCGAGGAAATCCCCGCTGTGGAAACCCAGCAGGCCCCGATGGAGCAGGTCATCTACAGCGACCTGCCCTGGGAGGACGACCGCGGCACCCTCCACGTCGTCCTCTTTGCCGGCCACAAGCTGATCGGCAGCAGCATCTTCCAGCGCTATCAAAAGGAGAAGCAGCAGGTCGAGTTCTGCTACGAAGGCCCGGCCCTCAACATCCAGAGCGCCTTCTCCGTGGTCTGCCGGGAGGGCGTCGTGATTCAGGGCAACGTCCGCGCCGGGAACAGCGTCACCTGCGGTCAGGTCTGCGGCAGCGTCAGCGCCGGCGACGGCGTCCGCTGCGGGGCCGTGGGCGGCAGCGTCACCGCCGGGGACGGCGTGGTCTGCGAGGTCGTGGCCGGCAGCGTCACCGCCGGGGACAGCGTACACTGCGGCAACGTGGGCGGCAACGTCCGGGCCAGCGACGGCGTCACCTGCGGCGACGTCCAGGGCGACGTCCATGCCGGGGACAGCGTCCGCTGCACGGCGGTCTATGGCAACGCCACCGCCCACGATGGCGTCCGTATCCGCCGGGACGAACCGGCCAAAGCGCCCAAGGGCCACCGCGTCGAGACCGTCTCCGTCAGCTCCGACGGCATCCGCGTCAACGGTGAACCGCTGGATTTCGGCAAGGGCTTCCCCTTCAACGATTGAAATTTTGCATAAATTTGATTTTGCTGTTGAGACTTCCCGAATTCGATAGTATAATACCAACAGAAACCAATTTTAGTTGGAGGTATTACCACTATGTTTACCAAACTGCTCAACGCTTTGAAGGAAACCCGCCGCACCATCGTCTTCACCGAAGGCCCCGACGCCAGAATCCTGGAGGCCGCCGACCGCCTGCTGAAGGAAGACCTGATGGACGTCATCCTGATCGGCAACGTCGACGAGGTCAAGGCTGCCGCCGCCAAGGGCAATTTTGACATTGCCAAGGCCGAGATCATCGACCCCGCCACCTATCCCGAGATGGACGCCATGGTCGCCAAGATGGTCGAGCTCCGCAAGGGCAAGATGTCCGAGGAGGACTGCCGCAAGGCCCTCTCCAAGGGCAACTACTTCGGCACCATGCTGGTGAAGCTGGGCAAGGCCGACGCTCTGCTGGGCGGCGCCACCTACTCCACCGCCGACACCGTCCGTCCCGCCCTGCAGC
>CAMGPO010000256.1 GCA_946060825.1 uncultured Clostridia bacterium
CGTACTTGCCCTCCTTGATGACCCAGTCGTGATCCTTGTCATAGATGATGAAGGGAACGGGGTTCAGGGAGTGGGCGGTCCGGACGGAGGTCTTGCCCTTCTTGGTCTCGGTCATCTGGTCGGCGTTGCCGTGGTCGGCGGTGATCAGCACGGTGTAGCCGTACTTGTCGGCGGCCTCCACAATGGCCTTCAGGCTGTTGTCCACGCACTCCATGGCGGTGACCACTGCCTCCATGACGCCGGTGTGACCCACCATATCGCCGTTGGGGAAGTTGCAGCGCAGGAAGTCGTACTTGCCGGAGGCCATGGCCTCGACCATGGCGTCGGTGATCTCGACGGCCTTCATCATCGGCTTTTCCTCGAAGGGGCAGACGTCGGAGGGGATCTCCACATAGGTCTCGAGGCTCTCGTCGACCTTGCCGGAGCGGTTGCCGTTCCAGAAATAGGTCACATGGCCGTATTTCTGAGTCTCGGACAGGGCGTACTCACGGACGCCGTGGGCGCAGAGCACCTCGGTCAGGGTGTTCTTGATGACCGGAGGCTGAACCAGATAGTGCTCGGGGATGTTCAGGTCGCCGTCATACTGCAGCATACCGGCGAAGTGGACGCCGGTGTAGCCGGGGCGCTCGAAGTAGGGGAAGTCCTTGCGGTCGAAGGCCAGAGAGATCTCCTGGGCGCGGTCGCCGCGGAAGTTGTAGAGGACGACGCTGTCGCCGTTTTCGATCTTGCCGACGGGCTGGCCGTTCTCGGCGATGACAAAGGCGTCCAGATCCTGGTCGATGCAGCCAGTCTCGGCGCGGTATGTCTCGATGGCCTCTTTGGCAGTGGCAAACTGGCGGCCCTCTCCGAGAACGTGGGTCTTCCAGCCGGCCTCGACCATTGGCCAGTTGGCCTGGTAGCGGTCCATGGTGATTTTCATGCGGCCGCCACCGGAGGCGATCTTGTAGGTATACTCGCCGCCGTTCAGTTCAGCAAGCACATCCTCAAGCTGCTGCACATATTCGAGGGCGGAGGTGGCGGGAACGTCACGGCCGTCCAGCAGGATGTGGCAGTAAACCCGCTTGACGCCGGAGGCCCTGGCTTTGCGAAGCAGGGCAAAGAGGTGATTGATGTTGGAATGGACGTTGCCATCGGAGAGCAGGCCCAGGAAGTGGAAAGCCTTGTCGTTGTTCACACAGTTGGCGACGAGGGAATTCCAGGTCTCAGATTCAAAGAGCGTGCCGTTTTCGATGGATTCCTCCACCAACTTGGCGCCCTGGGAGTAGACCTGGCCACAGCCGAGGGCGTTGTGACCAACTTCAGAGTTGCCCATGTCGTCGTCGGTGGGCAGGCCGACGGCGGTACCGTGGGCTTTCAGCCAGGTGTAGGGGCAAGTCTTGAAGAGTTTGTCCAGATTGGGGGTCTTGGCAACGGCGACTGCGTCGCCGGAGCCGCCGTCACCGCGGCCGACGCCGTCCATGATGACCAGTACGATGGGTTTTTTGTTCATAAATGTTCCTCCAGATAGTCCGCCGCAAAGGCGATGTACTGCGAGCAGGCGGATTTCCCGTTCTGCCGGAGCAGTTCCCGGCACAGCAGCGTCCCATATTTTTCTTCAAATGCGTTCAGGAATTCCCTGGATGCCTTGCACTGACGGTTGTTTTCGTCGCCGTACTTCAGACCCAACGCCATCAAGGCGCCGGAGACGGTGCCGCAGACCTCGCCGCAGCGCATACCGGCGCCGAAGAACGCGCCGAGGTGATAGGCGGTATCGCTGTTCATGCCGCAGCGCCCGCAGGCGGAGCAGAGCACTGCCTGACAGCAGTTGTAGTGCTGCTCGTCATGCAGAGAAACGGCCTTTTCGGAAAAAGACATCATGATCCCTCCCTTAAATCCAATCTATTTTACAACAAAAGCTCTGCACTTACAACTATTATTTCAGTTATAGGCGCTGAAATTCTCAGAGAAAAGGGCGGAAATCCGCGCTTGCAGGGCCTCGGAACCGGCAAAGCCGCCTTCCCGGGCCAGATATTCATCGGCCGCCGCCTTGGCTTCGGTCAAAACGGAGAGATCGGTTGTCAGATTTGCGACCCGGAAAACGGGCAGGCCGTGCTGCCGGGAACCAAAGAAATCGCCGGGACCGCGGAGGGACAGATCCTCCTCCGCGATGCGGAAGCCGTCATTGGTTTTGCACAGAGCCTGAAGCCGCTGGAGCGTCTCCGGGTTCTTCTGGTCCGTGAAAAGGACGCAGTAGGATTTGGCGTCGCCGCGGCCGACACGGCCCCGGAGCTGATGAAGCTGGGAGAGACCGAAGCGCTCCGCGTTTTCCACAACCATCAGCGTGGCATTGGGGACGTCCACGCCAACTTCGATGACCGTCGTGGCCACGAGGATGTCATAATCCCCGGCGGCAAAGGCGGTCATGACCGACTCCTTTTCGGCTCCTTTCATTTGACCATGGAGCAAGGCAATTCGCAGATCCGGGAAAATGGTCTTTTGCAGGGTTTCCGACCACAGTTCCACGGATTTGAGGCTGTTCTCCTCGTCCTCCTCCACGGCGGGGCAGACGATGTAGACCTGATGGCCAGCGGCCACCTGTTTGCGGATGAAGGCGTTGATCCTTACCCGCATGGTCTCGCCGACGAGGAACGTGTCGATCTCCTGCCGCCCTGCAGGCTTCTCGTCGAGAACGGAGATGTCCAGATCTCCGTAGAGGATCAGGGCCAACGTGCGGGGAATCGGCGTTGCCGACATGACGAGCAGATGGGGATGGTCGCCCTTTTCCGAGAGGGCGGCCCGCTGTCCCACGCCGAAGCGGTGCTGTTCGTCAGCCACAACCAGGCCAAGTCGGTGGTATTCCACATCTTTGGAGATCAGCGCATGGGTGCCAATGACAACCTGGCAGGCTCCGGCGGCGATGGCCACTTTGGTTTCCCGCTTCTTTGCGGCGGGCATCGAGCCGGTCAGCAGACAGCAGGTGACGCCCA
>CAMGPO010000257.1 GCA_946060825.1 uncultured Clostridia bacterium
CGTCCGCTCGGCGGAGATCATGAAGCTGGCCACCACCGTCGTGACCAGAAAGAGGAAGATGCCCGGCAGTTTGGCGGCCAGACCCGTGGCCAGGGACAGCACCAGATCGGAGCCCTCGCCGATGAGGACGGAGGCGTCGGAGAAGAGCTGGTCGACCCAGGCCCGGAGGGCCAGGCCCAGCCCGTCCGGCACCTTGTCGGCCAGAGACAGCAGCCAGGCTTGCAGGGATTCCATCGCCGGCTGGAGCTGCCGGATGAGAGCGGGCAGCCGTACCGTCAGCCGGGACAGCTCGGCGGCACAGGTCTGCAGCAGCAGATAGAGCACCAGGGTCATCAGCAGGAAGAGGGCGGCCATGACCAGGCCGGAGGCCAGTCCCCGGGGCGCGCGCCAGCGCTGGCGCAGCAGACGCACTGCCGGTTCCGCCAGGGAGGCCAGCAGCAGGCCAATCAGGAAGGGCAGCAGCACCGGCAGCAGAAAGCGGAAGAACAGCACGGTCAGCACGCAGAACAGGGCGATGTACAGCAACAGCCGGAGGAAACGCTGCTCGGTCATGGCGGGCCTCCTTTCCTGAAAAGTGGTAGTTGACGCGAGGACAAAACCGGGGTAATATGTACGCAAGGGAAAAACATTTGAACATGGCCTGCGGGCCGGAACCGGGAGGCAAAACACCATGGCAGTCAATTCCAAGTTCTACATCGTGGAGGCGTCGGCCCTGCCGGAGGTCTTTCTGAAGGTGGCGGAGACGAAGCAGCTCCTCTCCTCCGGAGAGTGCCAGACGGTGGGCGAGGCCACCAGGCGCATGGGCATCAGCCGCAGCGCTTTCTATAAGTACAAAGACTCGATCGCGCCCCTGCAGAATCTTATGGCGGGCCGCATCCTGACATTCCAGATGCTGCTCAAGGACAAGGCCGGCGTTCTGTCCTCCATACTTTCCATTTTTGCCGATTCCGGGGCAAATATACTGACGATCAACCAATCCATCCCACAAAATGGCTGCGCCATGGTCATGATCACCGCCGAGACCACGGAGCTGCACTGCACCGTCGAGGAGCTGCTGCAGCAGGTGGAGCGGACGAGCGGCGTGGTGCGGGCCGAGATCAGCGCGGGGTGACAGCATGAGAAACTTTACCTGGAAAATTCCCACAGAAGTCGTGTTCGGACGGGACACGGAGCGGCAGGCCGGAACGCTGGTGCGCAAGTACGGCGGCAGCCGGGTGCTGGTGGTCTACGGCGGCGGCAGCGCCGTCCGGTCGGGCCTCCTTGACCGGATTTGTGCGTCTCTGGCAGATGCGGGACTGTACTGCCGCACCTTCGGCGGCGTACAGCCCAATCCCCGGCTCGACAAGGCCCGGGAGGGCGTGAAGCTGGCCATCGGAGAGGGGATTGATTTTCTGCTGGCCGTCGGCGGCGGCAGTGTCATTGACACGGCCAAAGCCATCGCCCACGGAACGGCGAACCCGGAGACGGACATCTGGGACTTCTGGCAGAGAAAAGCTCCGCTGGAACGAAGCCTGCCCGTCGGCGCGGTGCTGACGATTCCGGCGGCCGGGTCGGAGATGAGCGACTCCGCCGTCCTGACCGACGAGGCCACGGCCCGGAAGTGGGGCCTCTCGACGGAGCTGAACCGGCCGGCCTTCGCGATTCTGAACCCGGCCCTGACGGCCACGCTGCCCAAATATCAGGTGGCCTGCGGCACGGCGGACATCCTGATGCACACCCTCGACCGCTACTTCAATCCCTGCGCCGACAACGAGCTGACCGACGCCATCGCCGAGGCTCTGCTGCGGACGGTGATCGCCAACGGCCCGGCGGCGGTGGATGACCCCGGCAACTACCACGCTATGAGCGAGCTGATGTGGGCGGGCAGCCTGTCCCACAACGGCCTGACCGGGCTTGGCGGTCAGAAGGACTTCGCCGTCCACCAGCTCGGCCACGAGCTGAGCGCCCGCTACGACGTGGCCCACGGGGCCAGCCTGACGGCGGTGTGGAGGGCCTGGGCCAGCTATGTCTGCGGCAGCAATCCCGCCCGGTTTGCCCGCTTTGCCCGGAACGTCTGGGGCATGGAGGGCGGGAAGGAAGAAGCTCTGGCCGCCGCCGGCATCAGCGCCATGGTGGACTTCTTCCGGGATCTGGGTCTGCCTACGACCATCGGGGCACTGGACATCATCCTGACGGACGGCGACCTCGACCGCCTGGCCGACGGATGCAGCCGGGGCCGCAGCCGCTCCATCGGCTCCCTGCGGGTGCTGGACTGGGACGATATGCGGGCCATCTACGAAGCGGCCCGGTAAAGAAAAACCGCCTGATTCTGCGAGAATCGGGCGGTTTTTGCGGAGAGAGGGTAGAAGATTGAGGATTGGAGAGTGGAGATTTTCTGCGGGACGATGTGTGGGCCGCTAGGTTCACGGCGGAGCACATGGGTCCCGCCCTACCGGGGCGAAACGCCAAATGTTACGATGTCATTCTGAGGGTGCATCGCACCCGAAGAATCTTTTCGGAGCCGGTCGCAGAAGATTCTTCGGGCATAAATGCCCTCAGAATGACAGAAAAGCGGCAGGATAAAAACGTCCCCGGTTCCGGGAGGAACCGGGGACATCTGTCATATGGCTTATTTCTTTCTGGGGAACTTGATCGCGGCCTGGGCGGCTGCCAGACGGGCGATGGGAACGCGGTAGGGGCTGCAGGAGACGTAGTCAAGACCGACCTTATGGCAGAACTCCACGGAGCTGGGGTCGCCGCCCTGCTCGCCGCAGATGCCAAGGTGGATGTCGGGACGGGCGCTGCGGCCCAGCTCGGCGGCCAGCTTCACCAGCTTGCCGACACCGGCCTGGTCCAGCTTGGAGAAGGGATCGGACTCGTAGATCTTGCGGTCGTAGTAGGACGCCAGGAACTTGGCGGCGTCGTCACGGCTGAAGCCGAAGGTCATCTGGGTCAGGTCGTTGGTGCCGAAGGAGAAGAACT
>CAMGPO010000258.1 GCA_946060825.1 uncultured Clostridia bacterium
GGAGGCCGAGGTGGACCGCATGGCCGACCGCAACAGCCGCATCGAGGTCGTGGACCGTCCCGCCCAGGAGGGCGACACTGTCGTGCTCGACTTCGAGGGCTTTGACAACGGCGTGGCCTTCGACGGCGGCAAGGGCGAGAACTACAGCCTGAAGCTGGGTTCCCACTCTTTCGTGCCCGGCTTTGAGGAGGCCCTGGTGGGTCTGTCCGCCGGTGACGAGATGGCCATTGATGCGGCGTCCACCGAGAACTACACCCCCGAGCTGGCCGGGAAGCCCGTGGTGTTCCAGTGCAAGATCCACGAGGTCAAGGAGACCATCGTGCCTGAACTGGACGACGAGTTCGCCAAGGACGTGTCCGAGTTTGACACCCTGGAAGAGCTCCGTGCCGATATCCGCAGCCGTTTGACCAAGGAGCGCCAGGAGAACGCTGACCGCGCCTTCGAAAACGCCGCCGTGGAAAAGGCTGCCGCCAACATGACCTGCGACATTCCTGCCTGCATGATCGACGAGCAGGTGGACAAGCACCTGGATCAGTTTGCCTATCAGCTGCAGATGAGCGGCATGTCCATGGAGGACTATGCCAAGATGATGGGCGGCGATCTGAGCAGCCTGCGCGCTTCCATGCGTCCCATGGCTGAGACCACCGTTCGCTCCAACGTCCTGCTCAGCGCCATCGTGGAGGCCGAGAAGATCGAGGTTTCCGACGAAGAGCTGGAGGCCGAGTACAACCGGGCCGCCGAGCAGTATCAGATGGAAGTGGAGAAGGTCAAAGCTGCCATCTCTGCCGAGAGCCTCAAGGCCGATCTGGCTGCCAAGAAGGCCGTGAAGCTGATCGTGGACAACGCCGTGGCCGTGGAGCCCGCGGCGCAGGAAGAAGCAGAGGCCCCGAAGACTGAGGAATAATTCCGCTTCTTCCTGGTTAGAATGTCTCGAGCATTTTTCCAGAGAAAGGAGTTCATCTTTTATGAGTTTAGTTCCCTATGTGGTCGAGCAGACCAGCCGCGGCGAGCGCAGCTATGATATTTTCTCCCGTCTGCTCAACGACCGTATCATTTTCCTCTCTGAAGAGGTCAACGACACCACTGCCAGCCTGGTGGTGGCCCAGATGCTGTATCTGGAGGGCCAGGACCCGGATAAGGACATCCAGTTCTACATCAACTCTCCCGGCGGCTCCGTCACGGCTGGTCTCGCGATCTATGACACCATGCAGTATGTCAAGTGCGACGTGTCCACCATCTGCATCGGCATGGCGGCCTCCATGGGCGCGTTCCTGCTGTCTGCCGGTACCAAGGGCAAGCGCATGGCTCTGCCCAACGCCGAGATCATGATCCATCAGCCCTCCGGAGGTACCCAGGGTCAGGCCACGGACATGCAGATCCAGGTGGAGCGGATGCTGAAAATCAAGCAGCGTCTGAACGAGATTCTGGCGCAGAACACCGGTAAGCCGCTGGACGTCATCCAGCATGACACCGAGCGCGACAATTTCATGTCCGCCGAGGAAGCCTGCGCCTATGGCCTGATCGATAAGGTCATCTATAAGCGGTAAGCCTCCGGCCGGACGAAAGGAAGAACACCTTTGGCTAGAGATTCCATTCGCTGCTCCTTCTGCGGCAAGCGTCAGGAGCAGGTCAGCCGCATCATTGCCGGTCCCAATGTATATATCTGCAATGAGTGCGTGGACCTGTGCGCCGGGATTCTCCGCGACGAGATGGAGCCCAATCAAGCGCCGTCCTTTGAGCTGCCGGATACCCTTCCGACGCCGCAGGAAATTAAGACCTATATGGACCGCTACATCATCGGCCAGGACGACGCCAAGATCGCCCTGTCCGTGGCGGTCTACAACCACTATAAGCGGATCTACTTTGAAAACAGCTCCGACGTGGAGCTGCAGAAGAGCAATATTCTGCTGATCGGACCCACCGGCTCCGGCAAAACGCTGTTTGCCCAGACCTTGGCGAAGATTCTGAATGTGCCCTTCGCCATTGCCGACGCCACCACCCTGACCGAGGCCGGTTATGTGGGCGAGGATGTGGAGAATATTCTCCTCAGACTTTTGCAGGCGGCGGACTTTGATGTGGAGTTGGCCGAGCGCGGCATCATCTACATCGATGAGATGGATAAAATCGCCCGAAAGAGCGAGAACACCTCCATCACCCGGGACGTCAGCGGCGAAGGCGTGCAGCAGGCCCTTTTGAAGATTCTCGAGGGTACCGTCGCCAACGTGCCGCCCCAGGGCGGCCGGAAGCACCCCCAGCAGGAGTTCATTCAGATTGACACCACCAATATTCTCTTTATCTGCGGCGGCGCCTTCGACGGCCTGGATAAGATCATCGAACGGCGGACCGACAAGTCCTCCATCGGCTTCGATTCCGAGCTCCAAAGCCGCAGCGACCGGGATGTGGGCCAGCTGTTCCGTCTGGTGCAGCCCCACGACCTCCTGAAGTTCGGCATCATCCCGGAACTGGTGGGCCGTTTGCCGGTGATCACCAGCCTCGAGAGCCTGAAAAAAGAGGATTTGATGCGGATCCTGACCGAGCCGAAGAACGCCCTGTGCAAACAGTACCGGAAGCTGTTGGAGTATGACCAGGTGAATCTCAGCTTCGAGGAAGGCGCATTGGAGGCCATCGCCGAAAAGGCCATTTCGCGGCAGATCGGCGCCAGAGGTCTCCGGGCTATCATGGAGGAAATCATGACCAGCATCATGTTTGAGATTCCCTCCGACCCGTCGATTCAGAGCGTCCTGATCACGGAGCAGTGCGTCCGCAACGGTGAAAAGCCCACGGTGACCCGCGACAGCTCCAAGCCCCGCCAGCCTATCCGAAATGCGGGCGTCACACTGTAATGATTTATCAAAGAGGGGGCATCCGCCCTCTCTTTGCGCACTTCTGCACAGAGCAGGCTGCATCGAAAAAAACTCTGTAGGGGACGCATATATGCGTCCCGCAAGCTGATATCTTAT
>CAMGPO010000259.1 GCA_946060825.1 uncultured Clostridia bacterium
AAGCAGGCCGCCATCGAGGCTTCCATCGAGCGCCAGCGGCAGAAAAAGAAAACCCGGGAGGACTGACCAGATATGGGCAGGATCGGCATCTACGGCGGCACCTTCAATCCGCCCCACCGGGGGCACATTCTGGCCGTGCAGGAATTTGCAAGACAACTGAATCTCGACCGGGTGCTGATGATTCCGGCCTCCGTGCCGCCCCACAAGGCTCTGCCGGCCGGCTCGCCGGACGCGGAGACCCGGCTGCGTCTCTGCCGTCTGGCGGCGGAGGGCCTGCCTTTCGTGGAGGTCTCCGATTTGGAGCTGAGCCGCAGCGGAAAGAGCTACACGGCAGTGACGGTGCAGGAGCTGCACCGGCTGTACCCGGAGGACGAGCTGGTGCTGCTGATGGGCACGGATATGTTCCTGACCTTTGACCAGTGGCGGGAGCCAAAGACCATCGCCTCCCTGGCTTCGCTGGCCATGGCCCACCGGGAAAAGCCCGACAAGAAGGAGCGGGAGGCCATCGCGGACCAGAAAAAGAAACTCAGGCGGAAATACGGTGCGAGGGTGACGGTGCTGGAAAACGACATTCTTGAGCTGTCCTCCTCCACGGTGCGGCAGCTCCTGGCCTTCGGGGCAGGGAAGACGCTGCTGCCCCCGGCGGTCCGCGACGAGATCTTCCGGCTCGGCCTCTACCGGACGGGCGAGAGATTCCGGAATCTGCCCTTCGACGCGCTGAAGGCGGCCAGCCTTTCCCTCCACAAGCCGAAGCGGGTGCCCCATGCCATCGGGTGCTGTGAGACGGCCCAGGCCCTGGCCGAGCGCTGGGGCGAGTCCGTGGAGGATGCGGCCCGGGCGGGCATTCTCCACGATGTGACCAAGGTTCTGGATGGGCCGGAACAGTTGATTTTGTGCGAAGAATATGGTATTCTTTTAGACGATTTCTACCGCCGGAACGACCGGCTTCTCCACGCTGTGACCGGCGCAGCCGTGGCCGCCCGTCTCTTCGGGGAATCGGAGAAGATCGCGGACGCCATCCGCTGGCATACAACCGGCAAGCCGGATATGACCCCCTTTGAAAAAATCATCTACCTGGCCGATATGATCGAGCCGAACCGCGCCTTCCCCGGTGTGGAGGAGCTGCGGAAGCTGGCCATGAAGGATCTCGACCGGGCCATGCTGGTGACGCTGGAGCGCTCGGTGGAGTATGTAGAGGAGGGGGGCAACCTTCTGCATCCCGACTCCGTCCACGCTCTCGAGTGGCAGCGGGAACATATGGAACAACCGTGCTCTGCGGAGACGATCAATGAGGTGAACGAATGAATACAGCAAAAGAAGTCGCCCTGGCGGCGGCAAAGGCACTGGACGACAAAAAGGGACTGGACATCCGCCTGCTGGAGATCACGGATATCTCCGTCCTCGCGGACTACTTCCTGATCTGCACCGGCAGCTCCAACACCCATGTCAATACCCTCTGCGACGCCGTGGAGGCGGCCCTGGACGCCATCGGCGAGCCGGTTCTTCGCCGGGAGGGTCACCGCAGCGGCACCTGGGTCCTGCTGGACTTCGGCTGCCTGGTGGTTCATGTGTTTACCAACGAGACGAGAAAATTTTATGATCTGGAGCGCCTCTGGAGCGATGCGACGCCCGTGGCGCTGCCCGAGATCAGCAGGGAATAGAGGAGAAACCATGAAGTACGATTTTACACGAATCGAAAAAAAGTGGCAGGATATCTGGGATGAGAAAAAGCCCTATGCCGCCGTCACCGGGGACAAGACCAGAGAGAAGTTCTACGGCCTGATTGAGTTCCCGTATCCCAGCGCGGCGGGCCTCCATGTCGGCCATCCGCGGCCCTTTACCGCGATGGACATCGTGACCCGCAAAAAGCGGATGCAGGGCTACAATGTCCTGTTCCCCATTGGCTTTGACGCCTTCGGCCTGCCGACGGAGAACTTCGCCATCAAGAACCACATCCACCCGGCCATCGTCACGAAGCAGAACATCGAGAATTTCACCCGGCAGCTCAAGATGCTGGGCTACGGATTCGACTGGGACCGCGTCGTGGACACCACCGACCCCAACTATTACAAGTGGACCCAGTGGATCTTCCTGCAGCTCTTCAAGAAGGGACTGGCCTACAAGACCACCATGCCGGTCAACTGGTGCACCTCCTGCAAGTGCGTTCTCGCCAACGAAGAGGTTGTGGAAGGCGTCTGCGAGCGCTGCGGCGCACCGGTTATCCGGAAGGAAAAAAGTCAGTGGATGCTGAAGATCACGGCCTATGCCGACCGGCTGGTCGATGATCTCGATGACCTCGACTTCATTGAGCGCGTGAAGATTCAGCAGAAGAACTGGATCGGCCGTTCCACCGGCGCGGAGATCAATTTCCCCACCACCGCCGGCGACACGCTGAAGGTCTACACCACCCGCTGCGACACCCTCTTCGGCGCGACCTATATGGTCATCTCTCCGGAGCATCCCTATGTGAAGCAGTGGAAGGACAAGGTCGGCAACTGGGACGAGATTCAGGCCTATGTGGAAGAAGCGGCCCGCAAGTCCGATTTCGAGCGCGCCGAGCTGAACAAGGAAAAGACCGGCGTGAAGATTCAGGGCATCGAGGCCATCAACCCCGTGACCAAAAAGCAGATCCCGATCTTCATCTCCGACTACGTCCTCGTCACCTACGGCACCGGCGCCATCATGGCCGTCCCGGCCCATGACACCCGTGACTGGGAGTTCGCCAAAAAGTTCGGCTGCGAGATCATCGAGGTTGTCAAGGGCGGCGACATCGAGAAGGAAGCCTTTACCCTCAAGGACGACACCGGCATCATGGTCAACTCCGGCTTCCTCGACGGCCTGACCGTCCGCGAGGCCATCCCGGTCATGAAGAAGTGGATCGCCGAGCAGGGCATCGGCCAGGAGAAGGTCAACTTCAAGCTCCGCGACTGGGTCTTCTCCCGCCAGCGCTA
>CAMGPO010000260.1 GCA_946060825.1 uncultured Clostridia bacterium
GTCAAAGGCCCTGCTGTTGTCCACCACCAGAGAGTGGAAGAAAATGTGGGTGATGCCGGACATATTCTCATAGACCTGAAGCTGGCCGTCTGCCGCCTCATACTCCGCGATCTTGTCGGTGATCGCCTGGTTGGACTCCCAGCCGCTCAGCTCCTTCAGCATGGCAATGGCGCCCTGGTAGTCATAGCCGGCAGCCACAAAGTCGGCCTCTTCGATGCGGCTCTGGACGTTCGCCGAAACGGCGGACGGCGGACCTGCCGCTTCCTCGGGTTCTCTTTGTTCTTCCTGCTCCGCCGGATTCTCCGGTTCTGTCTCTGTCTGCTGAGTCGTGCCCTCGCTGCCGGTGGATTGCTCCGCCGGATTGCCGCCGAGACTGCGGACAAAGGCGCGGATCGTAAAGGCAATCAGCAAAACGCAGAAAACGAGCAGCAGCACCAGCCGGATCAGCGGCCAATAGCGGCGCAGGACGCGCTGCCATTTCGGGCGCTTTTTTCTGCGCCTTGTCTGGGTTTTTGTGGTCTGTTCTGACATTCCTGCCCCTCCTTTGAAAAAGCCCGGAAGCGGGCTTTCTGTTCATTCCTATTTTATAATATAGGACGGAATTGCATCAAAAAAGTTGCAGAATTCTTCATAAAAATAAAAAAACCGGCAAGACACGCTTTTTCAGCGGAGCGGATCGTCGACCCGTGCCCGGCGGTCGTTCAGGAACATTCCCGTCATGGCCGGGACGCCGAACATCTCCGTATCTCTCGCGCATTTGCAGAGGAAGAGATAGTAGACGTTGTAGCCGCAGCCGAGCATGGTCTCCAGGTTGGCCTGGCCCTTGGCCAGGATGACAGAGGCTCCGTCCAGAGCCTCCCGGGATTCGGCGCTGAGGCTCCCAAGCTCCATGCCGCCGATGCAGGAGCCGTTGTCGACCACGCGGGCCAGGGCCGGAATCCCGGCCGCCTCGGCGTCCTCCCGCAGGGCGTCGTTGAGGGCTGGTCCGCCCCGGACGCAAACCGTCAGGTCCAGACCGGGATAGTCCCGCCGCAGCACTTCCAGCACCAGCCGGTCGAGGACAATCTCGCCGGCGTTGTCGGTGATGAGCAAAAAGGAGTTCGCTGCCGCCAGGTCATCCCGGAAATGGCGGTACTCGCCTTCGTCGATGGGCCGGGACCGGGCTCCGGCCAGCAGCTCGTCGAGGTGTCCAAAATCCACCTGACTGCCAAAGGCAGCAAAATCGATGTAGTTGCCGATGCGACTGTACTGGAGGGCGGCATAGAGCGGATCCTCCTCCCCAAAGACGGCCTCCCGGGCTGCCGACAGGCGTTCCAGCATGATTTCCCCGGCGCGCTGCTTCAGCATCCGCTGGGGATCTGTCTCCCCACCGAAGTAGCGGTCGTAGACCGCGTCAAAGGCCGGCACCAGGAAGGGCGGCGCAACGCCCTCCGGCGCGTTTGCCAGAACGCCAAAAAACTCTTTGGCGCAGGCCAGCCGCTTTTCGCTGTCAGCCTGCTCCCGGATGCGGTCCAGCTCCATCCTGATCAGACATTCCAGACAGGTAAAACCGTATTGCATGGCACTTGTCCCCTTACTTATGGTAAAGCTTTGCAAACTGGTAGGTCGGCTCCATGGTCACATGGGCGCCCAGCCGCTTGAACACGTCCTCGTCCACCTTGGCCAGAATGACCGTGGAGTGGACCTCGCTGCCCCTGAGCTTGCTGAGCTGCTCCAGGGCCAGCTTGGCCGTAGGGTTGGTGACGGCACAGATGGAGAGGGCGATCAGCACCTCATCGGTGTGCAGCAGGGGATTCCGGCTGCCCAGATGGGAGACCTTGAGGTCCTGGATCGGCGCGATGACGGCAGGGGCGATCAGGTCAATGGCGTCGTGGATGCCGGCCAGATACTTGAGGGCATTGAGCAAGGCCGCCGAGGAGGCGCCCATCAGGTCGGTGGTGCGGCCTGTAACGATGTGGCCGTCGGGCAGGGCGATGGCCGTGGCCGGGCCGCCGGTGCGCTCGCCCACCTGCCGGGCCGGGAGGACGCAGGGCCGCAGCTCCGGCGTCAGGCTCAGGGTCTTCATCAGCATTTCCAGCTTCTGAACCTCCGAGGGGTCCGTGTTGCCCTGGCGGACGCCGCTGCGGGCGATGAAGTAGCGGCGGATGATCTCCTGCTTCGACGCCTCGCGGCAGACCTCGTCGTCGACGATGGCGAAGCCGGCCATGTTGACGCCCATGTCCGTGGGGCTCTTGTAGCGGCAGCTGCCGTAGATGCGCTGGAAGATGGCCTCCAGCACCGGGAAAATCTCGATGTCGCGGTTGTAGTTCACCGTGGTCTCGCCGTAGGCGTCCAGATGGAAGGGGTCGATCATGTTGACGTCGGAGAGGTCGGCGGTGGCCGCCTCGTAGGCAAGATTGACCGGGTGCTTGAGGGGCAGGTTCCAGATGGGGAAGGTCTCAAACTTGGCGTAGTCGGCCTCGACGCCCCGCTCGTGCTCGTGGTAGAGCTGGCTGAGGCAGGTGGCCATCTTGCCGGAACCGGGGCCGGGGGCCGTGACGACGACAACGGGCCGGGTCGTCTCGATGTACTCGTTGCGGCCAAAGCCCTCGGGACTGACGATCAGGGACACGTCCGAGGGGTAGTTTTCGATGGGGTAGTGGCGGTAGACCTTGACGCCCAGCCCCTCCAGCTTCCGCTGGAAGGCGACGGCGGAGCGCTGGCCCCGGAACTGGGTCAGCACCACGGAGCCGACATAGAGGCCGATCTCCCGGAAGGTATCGATCAGCCGCAGGACGTCCAGATCGTAGGTGATGCCCAGGTCGCCGCGGCGCTTGTTCTTTTCAATATCCCCGGCGCAGATGGCGATGACGATCTCGGCCTGGTCGCGGATCTTGAGCAGCATCCGCATCTTGCTGTCGGGCTG
>CAMGPO010000261.1 GCA_946060825.1 uncultured Clostridia bacterium
CTTCCTTGCTGATGGCGCCCTCGGCCACGGCGATGATGGAGAAGCGCTTGCCGCTGCGGTTCCGCTTTTCAATGGCAGCGGCCACGGATTTGGCGGAGTAGGGGATTTCGGGAATGATGATGACGTCGGCGCCGGAGGCGATGCCGGCGTGGAGGGTCAGCCAGCCGGCCTTGTGGCCCATGACCTCGACGATAAACACCCGGCTGTGAGAGAAGGCTGTGGAGTGGATCGAGTCGATGACCTGGACGGCGATGTCCATGGCCGACTGGAAGCCGAAGGTCATCTGGGTGCCCCAGAGGTCGTTGTCGATGGTTTTGGGGAGGGTCACGACGTTTACGCCGTGCTCGCTCAGAAGGTTGGCGGTCTTGTGGGTGCCGTTGCCGCCCAGGATGACCAGGCAGTCAAAGCCGGCCCGCCTACAGGTGGAGAGCATCTTCTCCAGCTTCGTGTCCTCGTTTTCCTCGGAGACCTGCATGGCCTTGAAGGGCTGGCGGGAGGTGCCGAGAATGGTGCCGCCCAGAGTCAGAATGTCGGAGAAATCTCTCGGGGACATGGGGTGGTAATCCCCCTCGATCAGGCCGCGGTAGCCATCCCGGATGCCGTAGATGGTCACATTGCTGCCAAATTCACTGTAGAGCGCCTTGGCCACGCCGCGCAGTGCCGCATTCAGGCCCTGGCAGTCGCCGCCGCTGGTGAGCATACCGATTTTCATATAGAAATCCTCCTTTTCATAAGATACTTCCTGAATAATCATACGACATTTCGAGGCGGTTGTGAAGAGGTTTATCAGAAAAAACACCGGATTTAACCGGAATTTCACCTGTATTTCATGCAGCTTTTCGTTGCGGCGTCGAAAAGAATCGAGTATAATAGTATAAAAACCGGCAAGTCCGGTCCAATCAGGAAAGGGGTGTGTCCCATGGCAGAAGCGACATGGGAGCAGGGGTATACCCAGAACCGGGAGCTGTCCTGGCTGCAGTTCAATGCCCGTGTGCTGGCGGAAGCCCAGGACGAAAATGTGCCGCTGCTTGAGCGGCTGAAATTCCTCTCAATTTTTACCAGCAATCTGGATGAATTCTATATGATCCGGGTCGGCAGCCTCGGCGACATCGCGGCGGTGGACAAGACCGGCGTGGACAATAAGTCCGGCCTGACGGCCCGGGAGCAGCTCGAGCGGATCTATGCCGCCACGACCCCGCTCTATGAGCAGCGGGATCAGGCCTTTGCCGAGGTGGAGCAGCGCCTGGCCGAGGAGGGCCTCTGCCATGTGGCCATGGCCGATCTGACCCAGGCGGAGCAGAAGCAGGTGAAGCACTATTTCCGCACGACGGTCCAGCCCATCCTCTCGCCGCAAATTGTGGACAGCCACCATCCCTTCCCCCATCTGGGCAGTAAGGTGCTCCATGTGGGCGTGCTGCTGGGGCGGAAAAAGGGTGAGACGCTGGGCCTGATCCCGGTGCCGGCCTCACTGCCGCCTGTTGTGTACCTGCAGGAGCAGCCGGGACGGTATGTGCTGCTGGAGGAGGTGCTGCTGGCCTATGCGGACGCCGTGTTCTCCATGTACGACGTTCTGGAGCGGACCCTCTTCTGTATCACTCGCAACGCCGACATCAACCTGGACGACGAGCCCTTCAACCCGGTGCAGGATAAGCCGGAGGTGGACGTCCGCGCCAAGATGGAAAAGCTCCTGCGCCGCCGCAGCCGTCTGTCTGTGGTGCGGCTGGAGTTGGCCCGGCCCATCAGCAGCCACTTTCTGGAGTATTTCCGCAGCCGCTTCGGCGTGGCGGACAAGCAGATCTTCCTCTCCCGCAAAGCGCCTCTGGATCTCAGCTACGTATTCGGCCTCGGCGACTTCTTCCCGGAGGCCCACCGGGCGGCTCTGTCGGACCACCCCTTCACGCCCCAGCAGCCGGCCATGCTCCGGCCCGGCCAGAGCCTGCTGCGGGCTGCCCAGAAGCAGGACATTCTGCTGTCCTACCCCTACGAGTCCATGGAGCCGTTCCTGCAGATGATCCGCGAGGCGGCCAATGCCCGGGACGTGGTCAGCATCCGCATCACGATCTACCGGCTGGCCCGGCAGGCCAAGCTGGTGGAGTACCTCTGCGCCGCCGCCGAGAACGGCAAGGACGTGACCGTCCTGATCGAGCTGCGGGCCCGGTTTGACGAGCAGAACAACATCGACTGGTCCGAGCGGCTGGAGGAGGCGGGCTGCAAGGTCATCTACGGCTTTGAGGAGTACAAGGTCCACTCTAAGATCTGTCTCATCACCCGCAACGACCGGGGCATTATGCGCCATATCACCCAGGTGGGTACCGGCAACTACAATGAAAAGACCGCGAAGCAGTACACCGACGTGTCGCTGGTGACGGCTTCGGAGACCATCGGCGCCGACGCTGCAGAGTTCTTCAAGAACATGGCCCTCGGCAATCTGGACGGCAGTTATCAGCGGCTGCTGGTGGCGCCCAACAGCTTCAAGAACCGGATCCTCGCCATGATGGACGAGCAGATCGCCCTGAGGAATCAGGGATATATTCTGCTGAAGTTCAACTCCCTGACAGACATCGACATCATCCGGAAGCTGTCCGAAGCCTCCTGCGCCGGCGTCAAGGTGGAGATGATCGTCCGAGGCATTTGCTGCCTGCGGCCCGGCGTGCCGGGAAAGACGGAGAACATCACTGTAATCAGTATCGTGGGCCGCTACCTCGAGCACTCCCGGATCTTCTGCTTCGGCCGGGGCGAGAACGAGAAGATGTACATCGGCTCTGCCGATTTCATGACCCGGAACACGGTGCGGCGGGTGGAGATCGCCTGCCCCATCGACTCGCCGGAGGTGCGTCGCCGGCTCCACGGAATTCTGGACGCCATGCTGCGGGACTCCGTCAAGGCTCGGGTGCTGCAGGCCG
>CAMGPO010000262.1 GCA_946060825.1 uncultured Clostridia bacterium
TGATCGACGGCACCGGCATGTGCGGCGGCTGCCGCCTGACCGTGGGCGGCGAGACCAAGTTCGCCTGCGTGGACGGCCCCGACTTCGACGGCTTCAAGGTGGACTTTGACGAGGCCATCTCCCGCGGCGCCATCTATAAGGAATTTGAGCGCCACGCCTATGACGAAGCCTGCAACCTGTTCAAGAAGGAGGTCAAATAACCATGGCCGATATGAAGATGCCCCGCCACGCCATGCCCGCTCAGGAGCCCGACGTGCGGAATAAGAATTTCAGCGAGGTAGCTCTGGGCTACACCAAGGAGATGGCCATGGAAGAGGCCACCCGCTGCCTGGGCTGCCCCAAGATGCCCTGCAAAAACGGATGCCCCGTCCAGATCAACATCCCCGATTTCATCGCCAAGGTAGCTGAGGGCGACTTTGAAGCCGCCTATCAGATCATCAACAAGACCTCCTCTCTGCCCGCCGTCTGCGGCCGCGTCTGCCCCCAGGAGAACCAGTGCGAAAAGTACTGCGTCCGGGGCGTGAAGGGCGAGCCCGTGGCCATCGGCCGTCTGGAGCGCTTTGTGGCCGACTGGCACAATGCCAACGCCACCCAGCCCCCCAAGAAGCCCGCTTCCAACGGTCACAAGGTGGCCATCATCGGTTCCGGCCCTGCCGGCCTGACCTGCGCCGGCGACCTGGCCAAGCTGGGCTATGAGGTCACCGTGTTCGAGGCTCTCCACAAGGCCGGCGGCGTGCTGGTCTACGGCATCCCCGAGTTCCGTCTGCCCAAGGCCATCGTCCAGAAGGAAGTGGACACCCTGAAGCAGCTGGGCGTGGATGTGGCCGTCAACACCGTGGTGGGCAAGACCATCACCATCGACGAGCTGATGGGCGAGATGGGCTTCGAGGCCGTGTTCATCGGCTCCGGCGCCGGTCTGCCCAAGTTCATGAACATCCCCGGCGAGAACCTGCAGGGCGTGTACTCCGCCAACGAGTTCCTGACCCGCATCAACCTGATGAAGGCCTACCGCGAGGGCGCCGACACCCCCATCAAGCACAGCCTGAAGGTGGCTGTGGTGGGCGGCGGCAACGTGGCTATGGACGCCGCCCGCTGCGCCAAGCGCCTGGGCGCCGATGTACACATCGTCTACCGCCGCTCCATGGAGGAGCTGCCCGCCCGTCATGAGGAAGTGGAGCACGCCGAGGAGGAGGGCATCATCTTCGATCTCCTCACCAATCCCGTGGAGGTCCTGGGCTACCACAATCCCGATGACAAGCGCGATCCCAGAAACGGTTCCGTCCGGGGCATCCGCTGCATCCGGATGGAGCTGGGCGAGCCCGATGAAAAGGGCCGCCGCCGTCCCATCGAGATCCCCGGCAGCGAGTTCGACATGGAGATGGATTGCGTCATCATGGCTCTGGGCACCAGCCCCAACCCCCTCATCAAGAACACCACCAAGGGGCTGGAGGTCAACAAGCACGGCGGCATCATCGTGGATGAGAACGCCCTGACCTCCCGCGAGGGCGTTTACGCCGGCGGCGACGCCGTCACCGGTGCTGCGACCGTCATTCTGGCGATGGGCGCCGGCAAACAGGCCGCCGCTGCCATCGACGAGTATCTGCAGAAGAAGTAAACATTGCCTTACACAAATAAAAGTGTCCCGGATGTTCCGGGACACTTTTTTAGCGCAAATTTGCTGATTCTGCTTTTGCGGCTTGGTATATTTGCTCAAAAGTCATATTCTTCGTGAAGTTTTCGACGCTTCCCGCATCGATCGTTACCGCTATTTTTTGGTCGCTGCCCGCGACAGTGCCTTGCAAGGAAAAAGGAACATCCCGCTCTAACAGATTAGATTGCAATTCTGCGCTGCTGTCTTCACCTTTTTGGATTGCTGAATGCTCTCCCGCCCCATAATAGTGACCGCTGTTTTCGCTGTAATTCAAAAACAGAAGATATTCTGTCTCCAACTCTGGTTCTATAAACCGGGGATCCACATAGTATAGTCAGCAGCCTTGGCTCGATAACTCCTTGTCGTTGAATAAGGAATACTGATTTCTATAGATTCCTCCATTCCTTCACCTTTGAGCACCTCCTGCACACAAAAACGATAAATCCGGCCAATATGCTGCGAGCCAACCAAGAAGATTCCAATCTGTTTACGGATCTTGAAGAATACAGGATCCTGACATCCGCCGCTGACTCCCAGTCATCTATTGCCGTAGACCATGCTGTACGGTGAACAGTACCCAAGGTTTGCAAATTATCGCCCCAAATAAAGTTCGTCCAATTTTTTCCAGACGAAAATCCCAATGTTCATATGCCAATACTATTATCAATTACATATTCGTTAAAATGTACAAAAAGGCCGTCTTTCGACGGTCTTTTTACTGTTTGGCAATTAACCTCTGTTAGGATAATCCCGCTCGCCATAGATGGCGGTGCCTACACGGACGAGGGTGGCGCCCTCTAAAATGGCGGCCTCGTAGCTGCCGCTCATACCCATGGACAGGATGTCCAGATCGGCGTTTTCGTACTTGCGGGCCTTGGCCTGCTCCAGCAGCTCCCGCAGCATGGCGAAGTACCGGCGGCTCTCCGGCCCGTTGTCAAAGGCAGGGGGGATGGCCATCAGGCCTCGAACATGGACATGTTCCAGCCCGGCGGCCCGCTCCAGCATGGGCCAAAGGTCCTCGGCAGCGGCGCCGGTCTTGGTGACCTCGCCGCCGATGTTCAGCTCCAGCAGGATCTCCTGGCGCAGGGCCTGCTTGCCGGCCTCCTTGTCGATGGCCTCCAGCAGGCGGATACTGTCCACGCTCTGGATGATGTGGGCGCGGCCCACCACCTTTTTCACCTTATTGGTCTGCAGGTGGCCGATAAAATGCACCGGCTTGTTCAGATAGGCCCCGGCGTCGCTGTTGGTCAC
>CAMGPO010000263.1 GCA_946060825.1 uncultured Clostridia bacterium
GAAGCCGCTGGGCACGGCCTGCAGGGTCGGGATGTAGTAGAACGCGCAGCTCAGCCCCACCGCCATCAGGATGCAGAGGGCCGTGGCGCGGCTCTTCTTGGCCGGGGGGATGATGATGGCCAGGAACATGCCGTAGATGGCCACGCCCAGGGCCGACACGACGATGGCCGGCAGGATGTTGCCCGCCACGGCGCCGAGCAGAGTACCGGCGCTCCAGCCGAGATAGGGCGTTAGGATCAGGCCAAAGAGGTAATACCGTCCAACGGTTCCGGGCTTGGCCGAGGCAACGGCAAAGACCTCGTCGGTGTTGACGAAGGCGATGAGAAAGCGGTCGGCCATGCGGACGCTCCTGCCCAGCTTCTGGGACAGGGAGACAGACATCAGCGCATAGCGCAGGTTGATGACGAACATACTGACCGCCAGCTCGATCAGGGTGCCGCCGCCGGTGATGATGGGCACCGCCGCCAGCTGGCCCGCCGAGGTGACGTTGGTCATGGAGATCAGCAGGGTCTCGAGGATGGAGAGGCCGTTGCTGACCGCGAAGATGCCGAAGGCGAAGGACACGGAAAAATAGCCCAGGCAGATGGGGATGCCATTTTGAAGGCCCTCCCGAAAATTGTTGTTCTCTCTCATAACAGCTCCGAAATGCTCCGCCCGGAGGCGAGTACTGTCTGCACCCGCAATACCGGGTGCAACATAATATTATACCATGCTTTCCTCCGATTTCCAGAGGAAATCCAACCGATTGATAAATTTCATGCTTCTTCCTCCGGACGCGCAAAAGCGCCCTCCGCGAGGAATCGCGGAGGGCGCTTTCTCAGACGGTTCAGTTGTTGCCAAAGCCCCAGGGGAGCATCTGCTGCCCCTGCTGGCTGCTGTCCTGAGTCGGCTCTTCCGGCTCCGGCAGGGCCGACTGGATCTGCTCGCCCACCTCGACGGTCAGCTCCACCGTCTCGCCCTGGCGGTAGACGGTCATGGTCAGTTTGTCGCCCGCGGCAGCCGCGCGAACCACGTCGACCAGTTCATCACTGGAGGTGATCGCCGTACCGTTGACATCGGTGATGATGTCGTTGACCTGGAGGCCGGCAGCTGCTGCCGGGCTGTCCTCAGTGACAGCCTTGACGGCGGCGCCCTCGGGCAGGCCGTAGCTCAGGCTTTCCTCCCCGACGCTGGTAACGGAGACGCCGATGTAGGGCTTGGCATAGTAGCCGTTCTCGATGATGCTCCGCACCGTGGCGTTCACCTGGTTGATCGGGATGGCGAAGCCGATGTTGTCGATGGAGGCCGATCCCATGCTGCCGCTGCCGGAATACTTGGCGTTGGTGATGCCGATGACCTCGCCGTACATATTAAAGAGCGCGCCGCCGGAGTTGCCGGAGTTGATGGCGCAGTCGGTCTGAATCAGATCCATCGTCACGCCGCTGGACATAGTAACCTCCCGGTCCAGGGCGCTGACAGCGCCGGCAGTCAGGGAGAAGGTCAGCTCGCCGAGGGGATTGCCGATGGCAATTACGCTGTCGCCGACGTTGAGGTTGTCCGAGTCGCCGATGACGACGGGGGACAGGCCCTCGGCCTCGACCTTCAGCACGGCGATGTCGCTGTTCTCGTCGTAGCCGACGACGCTGGCGTCATAGGCCGTGCCGTCGTAGAGGGTGACGGTGATGGAGGAGGAGTCCTCGATCACGTGGTAGTTGGTGAGGATATAGCCGTCGGCGGTGAGGATAAAGCCGGAGCCGGAGGCCGCCGAGGTGGTTTGATAGCCCCAGAAGTTGGTGGTGATGGAGGTCGTGATGCCGACGGTGGAGTTGACATTCTCCGCGTAGACTTCCGCGGCAGTCATCTCCTTACCGGTGTCAATGTGGGCGATGTCCACCACGGTGTTTTCCCGCACGCCCATCTGGACGGTGGTGGAAGCCGTTTCTTTCTGATCCTTCCCGCCGAAGAGCAACGCGCTGCCGGCGCCAATGCCTCCGCTCAGCAGCGAGCAGCACAGCACCAGGGCCGTGATCTTCAGGCCGGTTTTCCCGTGGGTCTTTTTCTTCTCCGGCTGAGGCGCTTCCCGCGTGGGCTCCTCCGGTATGATTTCCTGTTCCGAATGCAGTTCCGATTCCAACATCGTGCATAGCTCCTTTCAAGCTGGATTCTCTTGATTTCTGGCTTCATTCTAGCGCGGAACACTGAATTGATGCTGAAAGGAACGGCGAACAAATTGTGAACAGCGGCAAAAACTGTAAAAGAACTGTGAACGCACTTCAATTCCGCGAAAAAAGCGCGTATAATCGGAGCAGTGCCGATGCTTCGGGCACAGGTGGGAGGCTGCCATGAAGGTACTGATTATTGAGGACGAGGCTCTGCTGGCCGGTTCGATCCGGACGCTGCTGGAGCGCCGGGGCTTTGAGGCCGAGGCGGTCTATGACGGCGAGACGGGACTGGAATACGCGGAGACCGGCGTCTATGACCTGATTATTCTCGACGTGATGATGCCGAAAAAGGATGGCTACGAGGTGGCCCGGGAGCTGCGGGCGCGGCACTGTGCCACGCCGATCCTGATGCTGACGGCCAGATCGGCCCTGGAGGACCGGGTCGAGGGTCTGAATTCCGGGGCCGACTACTATTTAACAAAGCCCTTCGACGCCCGGGAGCTGCTGGCCTGCGTCAACGCCCTGCTCCGCCGCCAGGGCACCGAGGTGGACGAGCTGACCTACGGCAACACGGCCCTGGATCTCTCCTCGGGGCTGCTGATCTGTGGGGAAAAGAGCGTCCGGCTCTCGGCCCGGGAGTTCGACGTCATGCGCCTGCTGCTGCAGGCCCGGGATCGCAACCTCTCCAAGGAGACGATTCTCTCCCGGGTCTGGGGCTTCGACTCCAACGCCGTGGAAAACCATGTGGAGGTCTA
>CAMGPO010000264.1 GCA_946060825.1 uncultured Clostridia bacterium
CGCTGCTGTATCTGCCACCGGCAGCGCAGCGCCTCGTCACACCAAAACGAGACGATGCGCGAAACGGAAATAGGGGCGGCCGCAAGGGCCGCCCCTACGGCGTTTTCAGGCAAAAACAGGATCCCCGACATACAAAACCGGCATGGCCCGATGGGCCATGCCGGTTTGCCGTATCTATGCTTATTTGTTCCGCTCGTTGTAGGCCTTGATACCGAGGGCCAGCAGATCCATGGCCCGCTCCAGATCCTCCTGCTTGAGGATGTAGGCAATGCGGATCTCGTTGACGCCCTTGCCGGGAGTGGCGTACATCGGCTCGCCAGGAGCGAACATGACGGTGTCGCCGTTGTCCTCGAACTCCTCGAGCAGCCACTTCTGGAAGCTGTCGGCGCTGTCAATGGGCAGGGCGGCCATCAGATAGAACGCGCCCTTCGGGCACTCGGAGATGACGCCGGGGATCTCCTTCAGCTTGGCCACGACGGTGTCGCGGCGGCGCTTGTACTCCTCGCGGACGGCGGCGAAGTACTCGGGGCCGACGTCGTAGAGGGCGGCGGAAGCGATCTGGTCCAGGGTCGCCACGGACAGACGGGCCTGGCAGTACTTCATGCAGTGGCCCATCAGCTCCTTGTTCTTGGAGATGATGCAGCCGATGCGGGCGCCGCAGGCGGAGAACCGCTTGGAGACGGTGTCGATGACGATGATGTTGTCGGGGGCCTCCTCGGCAAATTCACCGAAGGACTGCAGCGGCTCGCCGCCATAGACGAATTCGCGGTAGGCCTCGTCGCCGATGACGAAGAGGTCATGTTTCTTCGCGATGTCGACGATCATCTCCATCTCCTCGTGGGTCAGGACGACGCCGGTGGGGTTGCCGGGGTTGGTGCACATGATGGCCCGGGTGTGCTCGTTGATGTGGGACTCAATCTTCTCCCGGTCAGCATAGTGATAGCCCTCCTCCGGACAGGTGGGGATGGGCCGGATGCTGGCGCCGGTGGTGTTGGTCATGGTGTTGTAGTTGGGATAGAAGGGCTCGGGAATCAGGATCTCGTCGCCGTCGTCCAGAATGCACTGCAGCACGATGCTCAATGCCTCGGAACCGCCGGTGGTGATGAGAATCTCGCTCTCATCGAAGTGCATATCCAGGTTGTCATAATACTTCTGGATGGCCTTGATGAGGACGGGCATACCGGGAGACGGCGCATAGGCCAGAACCTCCTGATTGAAGTTCCGGACAGCGTCGAAGAACTGGGGCGGGGTCTCCACGTCGGGCTGGCCGATGTTCAGGTGGTAGATCTTGCGGCCCTTGGCCTCCGCCGCCACCGCATAGGGATGGAACTTCCGCATGGGCGACAGGCCGCTCTTCTCAATTTTTTTGGAAAACTTCATTTCGTTACCTCCAAGCTAATTTCTGCACGCAGGATAACCCAAGGGACACAGCCACTTGTGCAGGATGCACTTGACTTGTCCCTATTTTATCACGAAGTTTGGGCCTTTTCAATAGAATCTCCCAACTCGCGCAGGCATTTCATGCCAAAAATTTTTCACAGTTCCTATGAATTCTGTCCACATTCAGCGGTCAAAATAGGGACTTTTGCCGGAAATGCTCAGAGGAATGCCATAGACAATCTCTGTTCCTTCCGGAAACAGGCCCAGCTTTTTCGCGCCGAGACCGGCGGACATCATGATGCGGCTGTCCACCCGGGCGTCGGCGGCGATACTGGCAGCCGAACCGAGGGCGATGCCGAGGTCGATCGGATCAAAAACGCAGGCCCCGCCGGCAGCCTGACAGCCCACGCAGCCGCCGAGACCGCAGAAGTTGCAGGCTATGCCCATGCCGCGGCAGTGGTGGCCGATGCCCAGCAGCACCACGGCTCCGGACTTGCGGACGCAGCCTGCGTCCCGGTGCAGGAAGCCGAGGCCCGTCTCTTCCGCCGCCTCGTCCATGGCCGCCGCCAGCCGCTCCAGATCCTCTCCGTCCAGTATGGCCGTCTCCACAAAATCCTGGCCCTTGGTCTTGGGCGCCGTTCTGGCCGCCGCCGCCATGGCCTCCGCCGTGCGCAGCAGGTGATCCCGCTCCGCCTCTCTGGATTGCACGATCATAAGAACCCTCCGTTCTGATTGAATTGGGAATATCATACCACAGCCGCCGCCCCTTGACCAGCGTGGAAAAAAGAATTTTGCTGTGTCAGTCAAAAAATCAGCATATTCGGGAGATTCCCATTTTTCAGCCCTTTTTTCCAGGCTTTTCCGGACTTTTCCCTTTGTACGGTTTTTTTTGCGCATTTTTGGCGTTTTTTACAGTTTCCCACGTACTATCACGGAAAAAACTGATAAAATACATCAAAAAAAATTATCATTGGGGCAGGATTACCGATTGACATTTCTCTCTATAATGGATAAAATGATATCGAATATAAGGGAGCCGTATGCCCTGCTCCATATTCACAGCACGGATACCGTAAAAGTCAAGCGCCACGCCGCGCTCCCCCATACGGCATGGCAAACAAATCTTTTAGGAGGATATCACATTGAAAGATTGGGATCGTTTAATCACAGTTGAACAGATGGAAGAAGCAACCGCCTCTTTGCTGGAAACCGGCAAAAAGGTCGGCGCTGACTCCTGGCAGCAGCGCGTCAAGAACCAGACGCCTCACTGCGGCTTCGGCGAATCCGGCACCTGCTGCCGTATTTGCTCCATGGGCCCCTGCCGTGTCACCCCCAAGTCCCCCCGCGGCATCTGCGGCTGCGACGTTCACGGCATTGTCGGCCGTAACTACCTGCGCTTCACCGCCGGCGGCGCTGCGACTCACTCCGACCATGGCCGTCAGATCATGCACACCCTGTATCAGACCAAGGAAGGCGGCGCTTACCAGGTCAAGGACCCCGAAAAGCTGAAGAGAA
>CAMGPO010000265.1 GCA_946060825.1 uncultured Clostridia bacterium
AGTCCCTGGTGCCTGCTTTTTACGCCCAGTTTAGGGTGGGTGCTGGGGGTTAAGGTTATTGGGCGAGATTCAATGGCATGAATTATTGACCCAGTTTCCGTGGAGACCTGTTCTTGTGCGAAGGCCGATGAATCAACTGGAGCCGGACCTCGTACGAAGCAGGGTAAAACCTGCAAGGCGGTGCGATCGTATCGTGCTGTGTGCAGCGTAGCCTGCCTTGAGTGAAGCCTGAGGATGGGGGAACGACGTGCGCTTCCATGGCCATGGAAGCAGTGCGATTGCCTCCTGAAACCGTCTTTGCAAAAGAGGATAAGAGCCGGTTCGGACTGTCGTGGAAATCACCTAGGCTGTCCCAAAAGGGGTTGAGCAGGGTTTGCGGTACGGACTAAGTGGCAATCGGGTCCCGGTCTCGGCAACGGGCCGGCGGAAGCCATAAAAGGAAACTGCCTCTTCGGCAACGGGAGGTGGCTTTCGTGGAAAACAAACCCGACCTAAGCCGTAAGATTAACTTGCTTTGCCGCCGCTATTTTTTGGAAATGAGGATCGTTTTGCGAGCCAGTAAACAATCGGAAAAAAATGGGTTTCGCTGGATTGTGACCGTATTTCTGGTCACAATTCTTGTCTCAGCCCTATTTTCGCTGCTCTCCTCGCTGGCGTTTGAAAACGCCGACCTGGTGGTAGCGTTTCTTGTCCTTTTTTTGATCGTAGCAATCGGTATCCTTTTTGATATGATCGGCGTTGCCGTCACGGCCGCTGATGAGACGCCGTTCCACGCCATGGCGTCGCGGCGTGTGCCGGAAGCGAGCGATGCAATTCGGCTGCTGCGCAATGCGGCCAGGGTCGGTTCTATCTGCAACGATGTGATCGGCGATATCTGCGGCGTTATTTCCGGCTCGGCTGCCGCGGTAATTTCTGCGAGCGTGGTTGTGGCCGCCGGAATTACCTGGGTGACGGCGGTAAGCGTGCTGCTCTCCGCTCTGGTCGCCGCCCTGACTGTCGGCGGAAAAGCTGCCGGTAAAAATTTTGCAATCCGGAACAGTACGGAGATTGTGCGGATCACAGCCCGGATGCTCTACACGGTGAAGAATCTGCCGAAGCTGCTGTTCCACAGGAAAAAGAAACGATAATGGTTGTGTTACTTTGAAACGACTGGAAACAATTAAGGGCGCGGAGGATCTGCGCGCCATGAGCTTCGAGGAGCTTGACGCTCTGGCTGCCGAGATCCGCACCTTTTTGCTCCGGCATGTCTCCCAGACGGGCGGCCATCTTGCCTCCAATCTCGGCGTTGTCGAGCTTACCATTGCAATCCACAATGTTTTTGATACAGAACGGGATCGGCTGGTTTTCGACGTCGGTCACCAGTCCTATGTCCACAAGATTCTGACCGGCAGGATGGAGCAGTTTTCCAGCCTTCGAACCTATGGCGGTCTGGCAGGTTTTCCGAAGCCCTCGGAGAGCGTGCACGACGCCTTTACGGCCGGCCACGCTTCCAGCGCTGTCTCAACGGCGTTGGGGATTGCCCGGGCCCGTACGCTGAACCACGAGAACTATCACGTAATCGCGGTGGTTGGCGACGGTGCTATGACCGGCGGCCTGTTTTATGAGGGGATGAACGACGCGGGCGCCAGCCATGAGCCGCTGATCGTTATTCTGAACGACAATGGGATGTCGATCTCCAAAAATGTCGGCGGCATTTCCCGTCATCTCTCTCTTCTTCGGCTTAAGCCAGGATACTTCGGACTGAAAAAATACTACCGGAAACTGACGAAGAAGTTGCCCGGAGGCCGTGCTCTCTACCACTTTACCCATGTTGTCAAGGACCGGCTCCGCCGGAGCTTGATCGGCACGACGATTTTTGAAGAGATGGGCTTCCTCTATCTCGGTCCCGTTGACGGACACGACATTGCAAAAATGTCCTATCTTCTGGAACGGGCCAAGGAGGAGCGCTGCCCGGTTCTGCTCCATGTCATCACAACGAAGGGGAAGGGCTATCAGCCTGCAGAGGAAACGCCAAGCGTTTATCACGGCGTCGGCAGTTTTGATCCGGAGACCGGACTCTGTCAGGGTGGCTCCTCTTCTTTTTCCACTGTGTTCGGCGAGACGTTGACCGGATTGGCTGCGGAGGATCCCCACATTTGTGCCATTACCGCCGGAATGCGCAGCGGCACCGGTCTTGACGCCTTTGCGCTGGACTATCCTTCCCGCTTCTTTGACGTCGGCATTGCCGAAGGCCATGCGGTTTCCATGGCGGCGGGATTGGCCAAGCAGGGGATGATTCCGGTTTTTGCGGTCTACTCCACCTTTCTGCAGCGGGCCTACGACATGATTTTGCAGGATATTGCGCTGCAGCAACTCCATGTGGTGCTTGGTGTGGACCGAGCCGGCCTGGTAGGTGCAGACGGCGAGACGCACCATGGTGTCTTTGACGTGGGCTATCTGCGGCAAGCGCCTGGTATGACCATTTTCGCGCCTTCCAACTATCTGGAGCTGGAACAGATGCTCCGGGAGGCTGTTCTCGAGGTCAGCGGGCCTGTCGTAATCCGCTATCCCCGCGGAAAAGAGGGACGTTACCGGAAGGCGCCCCGGAAGCAATTGATCCGTAACGGTTCCGATTTGACGCTCGTGACCTACGGTACCACGGTTAACGCTGTTCTGGAAGCGGCGGAGCGGCTGGAAACACGGAATATCCACGCAGCTGTTGTCAAGCTGCGCACGCTGAAGCCGCTGCAGACAGACGAACTGTTCACATCTGTCCGAGAGACGGGCCGTATGATCGTCGTTGAGGAACAAAATGAGCCGGGCTGCATCGGCGAAGCGGTGGCTGCGCTGCTGGCAGAGAACGGAATTTCTGCGGCCATTCACGCCGTCAATCTTGGCGA
>CAMGPO010000266.1 GCA_946060825.1 uncultured Clostridia bacterium
TGATGAAAATTACGACCTAGGAGCGAGGCAATGGCAGCAAATACGGACATCCGGCTGAGAAACGCCGTGATCTATTCCATCTACATCCGAAATCACACAAAGGAGGGCACCTTCCGGGCTGCGGAGGCCGATCTGCCCCGCATCCGGGATTTGGGCGTGGATATCGTCTGGCTCATGCCCATCCATCCCATCGGCGTCCTTGGCCGTAAGGGCAGCCTGGGCTGTCCCTATGCCAACCGGGATTACCGCACCGTCAACCCCGAGTATGGTACCCTGGAGGACTTCATTCACTTTGTGGATACCGTCCACAGCCTCGGCATGAAATGCATGATCGACGTGGTCTACAACCACACTTCCAAGGATTCCGCCCTCTGTCACGAGCATCCGGAGTTCTTCTATCACGATGCGAACGGGGCCTTCGGCAACCGCTTCGGCGACTGGAGCGACGTCAACGACCTCGACTATTCCGGTCCAGCCCTCTGGGACTATCAGATCGAAAGCCTGCGCTACTGGGCACAGTGGGTGGACGGCTTCCGGTGCGATGTGGCCTCTCTGGTGCCGCTGGAATTCTGGAAAAAAGCCCGGGCAGCTGTCGCCGAGGTGCGGCCCGGCTGCATCTGGCTGGCCGAGTCGGTCCATGCCTCCTTCAACCGGGAAGCCCGGCGGCAGGGCCTCCCGGCCAGCACCGACCCAGAGGCCTATGCGGCCTTCGACCTCGAGTACGACTACGACATCCGTGAGGCCCTGGACAACTACTGGGCCGGAACGGGCTGCCTGTCAACATACATCAGTCTCCTGAGCTATCAGGAGGCCGTCTACCCCGGCAACTACATCAAACTGCGCTGCCTCGAGAACCATGACCAGCCGCGCATCGCCTCCCGGTTCCATGACCCGGCGGTGCTGCGGAACTGGAACGCCTTTCTCTTCTTCCAGAAGGGGACGACGCTGCTCTACGGCGGCGAGGAACGCTGCGATGCCAACCAGCCCAGCCTCTTTGAGAAGGACCTGGTCCACTGGGACGGCCCCGACATTTCCGACGAGCTGCGCCGCCTGATTCAGATGAAGAAAGCATATTTCCCGGCGGACGGCTGGTTCCATGCCGAGGCCGACGACAGCACCGGCATCGTGACGGCTACCTTCGGCGGCAAGAACACAGAGCTGGTGGGCGTGTTCGGCCTCGAGGGTAAGACCGGCGAGGCGGTGGTCTCCGCAGAGGACGGGAGCTATGAAAACCTGATCGACGGCAATCCTGTGTCAGTCCGGAACGGAAAGCTCCGCTTTGACGGTGAGCCGGTCATTCTGAAACGGAGGACGCAGCCATGAAAATTGTAACCATTACCAGCAGTCCCCATCGAAAGGGTACGACGGATGCGTTGGCCTCTGCGTTCTGCCGTGGGGCCGAGGAGGCGGGCCATGCGGTGTTCCGCTTTGACGCGGCCCGGGAGCGGGTGCAGCCCTGCCTGGCCTGTGACGCCTGCCGCCGGACCGGCGCATGCGTCCAGAAGGACAGCATGGAGACATTGATGCCCCACCTGCTGGAGGCGGATGTGATTGCCTTTGTTACGCCGCTTTATTACTATGGGATGTCGGCCCAGCTCAAAACCGTTGTCGACCGGTTCTACGGGAAGAACAGCGAACTGTCCGGTGGAAAGCGGACGGTGCTGCTGGCGGCCAGCGCGGATGACAGCGACTGGACGATGGCGGCATTGGAGCGCCACTATGAGACGATCCTGCGCTACCTTGGCTGGGAGGATGCTGGCCGGGTGCTGGCCATGGGCTGCGGCGACCGGGCGGCCATCGAGCAGACGGACTTCCCCAACCAGGCCTTCCAGATAGGAAAGAGCCTGTGATGGTTCTGGAATCGGAGCGGGTTCGGATCCGGACGCTGACGCGCCGGGATCTTGATGCCCTCCATGCCGTCTGGTCGGACGGAAAAGTGATGCGCCATCTCGAGCCGCCCTTCGACCGGGCACAAAGCGAGGCTTTCCTGCGGGAAGCAGGGCTTTCGGAGCCGCCGCTGATCTATGGGGCGGTGCTGCGGGAGAACGGGGACTGCATCGGCCATGTGATCTTCCATCCCTTTGAGCAGGAGGACGAATATGAGCTGGGCTGGGTGCTGCGCCGGGACTGCTGGGGACAGGGCTTTGCCGGAGATTTGACGGGGCTGCTGATTACTGAGGGAAAACGGCTGGGTCTGCGGTCGCTGGTACTGGAATGTGCGCCGGAGCAGACGGCCACCCGACACCTTGCGGTGCGATACGGCTTTCTCCTTGCCGGAACCTCGGACGGCTGCCTGCTATTCCGGAAAGACTTATAAAAATGGACGGTACGGAATTTCCGTACCGTCCGTTTTTGTTCACAGATAGATTTCACAGCGGAGGAACAGGCGTCCCTTGCGGGATTCGCCGCCCAGCTCCGCAACCTCACCCTTGCCGTGACCCCGGATGGAGAGAACGTCGCCCGCTTTGACCGGGGCGTCGGTCCGCAGGCAGGGGAGATAGTTCAGGGTGACGGCGCCGGCCCGGATCAGATCGGCGGCGGAGGTGCGGGACAGGCCGAACATCCCGGCGGCCACGGCGTCGAGCCGCAGACTCTGCACCGTGAAGGTGCGGCTTTTGACCTTCCGCTCCGGGGCGAATACCTCACCCAGGGCCAATGGGGTGACCTTGACGCCGTACCGGCCGACCTTGTCGAGGGAGCCGAGCAGATGGGATTCCACAGAGGGCAGGCAGAAGATTGTGGCCGTATCGCCCTGCACCCAGATGTCGCCGAGAAAATCCCGGCGGATGCCGAGACCCAGAATCGCGCCCATGTAGTCCCGGTGGCCCGGCGCGCCAAAGCCTGCCACGGCCCGCAGGGCGCGGA
>CAMGPO010000267.1 GCA_946060825.1 uncultured Clostridia bacterium
GAAAATCATGGAGGAGAACAATGTCGCCCCTGAGGATGTTGTGTTCATCTCCCACGGCACCACCCAGGCAACCAACGCGCTGCTGGAGGGCGACGTTGTGAAGGTCGGTATTGTGACTTTGGGAAAGGGTCTGGAAGGCGCCAAGTCCAAAGCCGACACCAATATGGGGCCCATTCCCCTGACGGCCACCAAATCGCTGAACTCCGAAAATGAATATATCGAAACGGAGACAGACGATTTCTGTGAAAAGATTGGGAGGGCGATCGCGGCTCTGCAGGAGAAAGGGTGCAGCGCCGTTGTTGCCGCAGAGGCATTCAGCGTTGACCATCCCGAAAACGAGCAGCGGGTTTCTGAAATCTGCAGTGAGATGGGCATTGCTTCCACCACGACCAACGAGATCTCCAAGCTGTACGGTTTGAAGGTGCGCACACGAACGGCTGTTGTCAATGCCAGCATCATGCCAAAAATGCTGGAAGCCGCGAATATGACAGAAGAAAGTATTCAACACGCCGGAATCAAGACACCGTTGATGGTCATGCGCTGTGATGGCGGCGTTATGACCGTCGACGAGGTTCGCAAGCGTCCTATTTTGACCATTCTCTCCGGTCCCGCCGCGGGTGTTGCCGGCGCACTGATGTACGAGAAGCTGACAAACGGCATCTTCCTGGAGGTAGGCGGTACCAGTACGGATATTTCCTGCGTCAAGGATGGAAAGGTCATGGTCAAGTATGCCGAAGTGGGCGGTCATAAGACGTATCTGACATCTCTGGACGTGCGCACCGTGGGTATCGGCGGCGGCAGCATGATGCAGATTGAAAACGGCAGGTTGGTGGATGTGGGTCCCCGAAGCGTTCACATCGCGGGACTTCCCTATGAGGTATACAGCGATCCCGATGAAATTGTAGAGCCCGTCCTGGAGCTGATCCGGCCTAAGGACGGTGACCCGGATTACGGTTATGTCCGTTGTACCAATGGCAAGCGCTTCGCGCTGTCTTTGTCCGGCGCCGCAAATATTGCCGGGTACGTTCCGGAAGGTGACTATGCGTTCGGCAATGTGGAAGCAGCCCGGAAGGCATGGAGGCCTCTGGCTGACAATATGGGCTGCACGGTGGAAGAAGCGGCCCGGAAGGCGCTGGAGCTGTCGGCAGCAAAAAATGCCAGGGTCGTGGAGGCTCTGATTGAAGACTATCAGATGGATCGCCGGACGACGATGCTGGTTGGCGGCGGCGGCGGCGCCTCCAGCGTGGTGCCCCATCTGGCGCAGACGCTGCATCTCAAGAGCCGTAATGCCAGAAACGCACCTGTTATTTCCACCATCGGTGTTGCCCTGGCAATGATTCGGGATACGGTAGAGCGCACCATTGCCAATCCCACGGAGGCGGATATTCTGATGGTTCGCCGGGAAGCGGAGGAGCGGGCAATCCAGTCCGGCGCCAATCCCGAGACCGTAGAAGTATCCGTGGAGGTAGACGCTACCAAGAATATGGTCCGCGCCATCGCCATCGGCACCACGGAGCTCCGCTCCAAGGATCTGACCAATCTGGTCCTGACGCAAGAGCAGGTCGTGGAGAAGGTGGCCGAAGCGCTGGATACGGATCCCTCCGAAATTCACGTAACGGCCTGCGCCGGAGCGATGTATGCTATGCAGAAATTTGAAGTACACCGCAAATTCTTCGGACTGATGAAAACGGTGACCAAGCCCACCTGCATTGTAGACAACGAAGGTGTCATACGCATCCAAAAGGCGGACGGCCATGTGTTTACCTGCACCGGAGCCAACTGGAAGGATTCTCTGGTACGGGCCGTAGGCGAGCTGACGGAGTATAACGACGGCGGCAAGACGCTTCCCAACACTTATGTGATCTTCGGCAAGAGAATCATTGATCTTTCCGGATTGATTGATGAAACCCATGTTCTATCTCTGGCCAATGTGGAATTGGCGGCGATTCGTCCCGAAGATCAACTGATGATTCTCTGCTCTGCCCGTACCGACTAAGGATTCCCCGGAGGCTGAAATGATGAAATATCCGTTTCCCAATAAAGAAAACAGCATGCAGGACCTGAAAAACGACTATGTATTCCCAAAAATCGAGCCAAACAAAGTAGACGAGGTTTTCGAGGACGCCTGGGCCGTTGGCCTGCAGGCCGCAAAAACCTTCCTTCAGGAGCATGCCGACGCCCCTTTGCGGATGCAGGCATTTTTGAAGGAGCAAGGGTTTCGCATACAGGTAAAGGACATTGATTATGTTCTGGGTAACCGGCGCTATTTCTGCGAATATTTTTCCCAGCAGAAGCTTATCAAAATTTACCGTAAGTCTGTGGAGCTTTGGTGTCAGGAAAATGGATATGCCTACGGGGACGGATGCAATCTGATTCTTTGCCATGAATATTTCCACCATTTGGAGTGGCATGAAATTGGCTTGACCTCAAGGCGCTATCTGGTGCCTATGGTGAAAATCGGCCGTTTCCGATTGGGAAAAACAGGAGTGCCCGCATTAAGTGAAATCGCTGCAAACGCATTCGCGCAGGAATGCTTTGCCAGGACGTGGGCAAGGCAGAACGAAACTGCTGAATAAGGAGAGATGACTATGTTTACATATTCCAAACCCGTTTCACGGGAATTCCATGCGGATGTTCTGGTCATTGGCGGCGGCCCCGCAGGGTTCGGCGCGGCGGTAGCCGCCGCCAGAAACGGTGCGTCCTCCATGCTCATTGAGCGCAGCGCCATGCTGGGCGGCATGGCTACCACCGGCCTGGTAGGACCATTTATGACCTGCTATGATGACGACGGTCAGGAGCAGATCGTTAAGGGAATTTTTGATGAGCTGTGCCTGCGCACCGAGGCCCGGGGAGGAGCCAT
>CAMGPO010000268.1 GCA_946060825.1 uncultured Clostridia bacterium
ACAAACAAAAACGACCCGCTGAGCGGGTCGTTTTTTGTTTGCTATGTAAATACATAGCAAACAATTTTATGTGCCATTTCCTCGCCCCTTCGGAGCAACCGGAAATGATGCACAAACACTTCATGCGCTTGGTTGTTTGCTGATTTTCACGGTGCGCAGCATCACAGCGCATGAAGTTTTATTTCATCATATTTCCCGACGAAGCGGCCAGGGCCAGCTTTTCCTCCCGGGTCAGGCGCTTGATTTCCCATTCCCGGCGCATAGCCTCCTCCTTGGTCTCGTGGGACTCCACATAGGCGAACGCGACCGGACGGCGGGGCCGGGTATATTTGCTGGCAGTGCCACGGTTGTGGGCCGCCAGCCGCTTTTCGAGGTCGTTCGTCCAGCCGGTATAGAGGGTGCCGTCGGCGCAGCGGAGGATATAGGTGTAGGTCATCCCTCTTTGTCGCCCTTCTGGCGAATGGTCATGCGAATCGGCGTACCCTGGAGGCCAAAGGTGGCACGAATCTGGTTCTCGAGATACCGCTGGTAGGAGAAGTGGAACAGCCGGGCGTCGTTGCAGAAGATGACGAAGTGGGGCGGCTTCACCGAGATCTGGGTCATATAGTAGATCTTCAGGCGGCGGCCCTTGTCCGTGGGCGGCTGCACCCGGGCCGTGGCGTCGGCCAGGACGTTGTTGAGCATACCGGTGGTGATGCGCAGGCAGCTCTGCTCGTTGACGGCGTTAATCAACTCATAGAGTTTGTCCACCCGCTGGCCCGTCAGAGCCGAGATGAACAGGATCGGCGCATAGGGCATATAGCCCAGGTCCCGGCGGATTTGCTCCGTCATCTTGTCCATGGTCTTGTCGTCCTTTTCCACCAGGTCCCACTTGTTGACCACAATGATGGACGCCTTGCCCGCCTCATGGGCTAAACCGGCGATCTTGGTGTCCTGCTCCGTCACGCCGTCGTTGGCGTCGATCAGGATCAGGCAGACGTTGGCCCGCTCAATGGCGTTGATGGAGCGCAGGTTGCTGTACTTCTCAATGGCGTCGTCCACCTTCGACTTCCGCCGCATACCGGCGGTGTCGATGAAGCAGTATTTGCCGAACTGGTTCTCAAAATAGCTGTCGATGGCGTCGCGGGTGGTGCCGGCCATGTCGGAGACGATGACGCGCTCCACGCCGAGAATCCGGTTCAGCAGGCTGGACTTGCCCACGTTGGGCTTACCGACGATGGCCACCTTGATGACGTCGTCCTCTTCCTCGTATTCCTCCGGAGGCGGGAAGTGGTCGACGCAGAAGTCCAGCAGGTCGCCGGTGCCGTGGCCGTGGACGGCGGAGACTTCGATGGGATCGCCGAGGCCCAGGGCGTAGAACTCATAGACGTCGGGGTTGGTGGGGCCAACGCTGTCGCACTTGTTGACCGCCAGGCAGACCGGCTTGCGGCTGCGCAGCAGCATGGAGGCGATATCCTGATCCGCCGCCGTCACGCCGACGTGAACGTCGGTAACCATGATGATGACGTCAGCGGTCTCAATGGCGATCTCCGCCTGCCGCCGCATGAAAAGCAGAATTTCCGAGTCGGTGGACGGTTCGATGCCGCCGGTGTCCACCAGCATAAAGTCGCGGCCGTTCCAGTCGCATTCGCCGTAGATCCGGTCCCGGGTGACGCCCGGAGTATCCTCGACGATGGCCGTACGGTGGCCGGTCAGCTTATTGAAGAGCATGGACTTGCCCACATTGGGCCGGCCCACGATCGCAACCAGGGGTTTTGCCATGCTGGGCACCTCCTTACATTGTATTATAAACCAGCGAGAGATTTTTGGTCAGGAAAAGGGGTGGATTCGCAGGAACATTCAGATATTTCAAGAATCCGCAGCACATTCCTGGCCAAAAAGATCCGCCGGGTAATACAAGAAAAGAGGAAGGTGTAACGCACCCTTCCTCTCACCTTGTCAGTTCTTTTCCACTGCCAGAACTTCGCGGCCATTGTAGGTACCGCAAGCCTTGCACGCTCTGTGGGGCATGACGGGTTCACCGCACTTGGGGCAGGCGACGAAACCGGGTGCGCTAACTTTCCAGTGGGAACTACGTCTCTTGTCGCGTCTTGCCTTGGAAACTTTACATTTCGGAACAGCCATGATGACACCTCCTTGGTACAAATGCCTGACGGCACATAACTACATTATTCTCCCTTCAGCAGCTGTTTAAGCACTGCAAGCCGGGGATCGGCCTCGGGCTGACAATCGCAGGGGCCTTCGTTCAAATCCTTGCCGCACCGGAAGCAGAGGCCCTTGCAGTCTTCCCTGCAGAGGAGCCGCGAATCCATGTTCAGCACGAAGGCGGTCCGCACGATATCATCCAGATCTGCGCAGTCATTTTCGAGGAGAAATACCCACTCATCCGCGTCCTCTTCGTTCTCGAGTTCTTTCACAAGAACGGCCTCCAGCGGATAGGAAACCTCCCGCAGGAAGGGCTTGGCACAGCGGTCGCAGACGCCGTGCAGCGTCGTCTCCACCGTGCCGTGCATCAGAAGTACACCGGCACTGTTCTTCACGGTACCTTTCGCCGCGACCGGCTCCTGCGCGGGGCAGCATCCGCCAAAGCTCAGGTCGCTCAGATCAAGCGCCGTTTCAAAGGGCACTACACCGGGACAGTCGATAATTTTAGACAGGTTCAGCAGCATAGTCCTCTCCTCGCCGTAATCACGCACCGCTTATTATAGTGGAAAACACCCGGCTTGTCAAATACTTTTTTCGGGAAAATTTCCGAATTCCCCTATATTTTCCGGCATTAGGCAGGGCGTTTTGGTTTCTGGGGGAATGGGGTATGGCTTGTCAGGTTGTCAGGTTCTG
>CAMGPO010000269.1 GCA_946060825.1 uncultured Clostridia bacterium
AATGGAAGGTGATGACCGCCAGCCGTCCCCCGGGCTTCAGCCGTGGAATGGCCGCCTCCATCATGCGGGAGACCGCCCCCAGTTCGTCGTTGACGGCGATGCGAATGGCCTGAAAGCTCCGCTTGGCCGGATGCTGCTTTTCCCGCAGGGCCTGGGGCGGCATGGCACCGCGGATGACCTCCGCCAGCTCCAGCGTCGTCTCAATGGGCCGCTCGCTCCGGCGGCGCTCGATGGCCGCCGCGATCTGGGGCGCATAGCGCTCTTCGCCGTATTCGTAGAGGATGCGCTTCAGCTCCGCCCGGTCCCAGGTGTTGACCACGTCCCAGGCCGTCAGGCTGTCCTCCCGGTTCATCCGCATATCCAGCGGGGCGTCGGCCATGTAGGAGAAGCCCCGCTCCGCGTCGTCGAGCTGCGGCGAGGAAACGCCGAGATCGAAGAGCATTCCGTCGATCCGGTCGAGGCCGAGCCGGTCGAGGACCGACGCGATCTCCTGAAAGTTTTCGTGAACCAGGGTGACCCGGTCTGCCCAGGGTGCGAGCCGCTGCGAAGCGGCTTCCAGCGCTACAGTATCCCGGTCAACCCCGATGAGACGGCCGGTGGTCAGCCGCCGGACAATCTCCGAGGCGTGTCCGGCGCCGCCCAGGGTGCCGTCGAGATAGATGCCGTCGGGCCGGATGCGGAGGCCCTCCAGGCACTCCTCCAGCAGCACCGACTTATGTGAAAATTCCATCAGAAATTCAGTTCCTCCATGGCCGCCTTCAGGTTTTCCGGCGTGAGCATTTCCTCTTCGAGCTTCTGATAGGTTGCGGTGTCCCAGATCTCCGCCCGGTCGCCCTGGCCGATGAAGGTGACCTCCTGGCCGATGCCGGCGTACCGCCGCAGCTCCGCGGGCAGCAGGAACCGCCCCTGCTTGTCCGGCTCGCACTTGGCCGCGTTGGCAAAGAGGAACCGCATCTTCGTGGACTGGGAGATGGGCAGGCTGTTGAACTTTTCCAGAATTCTGGACCAGCCCTCCTGGGTGTAAACCGAAAGGCAATGGTCGAGGCCCAGGGTCACATAGAAGGCGTCGCCCAATTCCGTGCGCAGCTTCGCCGGGACAAACAGCCGTCCCTTGGGATCCACACCGTGATCGTACCTTCCATACATGGGCCTCATCTCCTTCCTTTTTACTCATTTTCACTCCACTTTGCTCCACTTAGGTTCATTATAGCGGATTCCATGGAAAAAGCAAGGGTTTTGTTGCGCCCAACCGGCGCCGGCTATGCAAATCCTGCGATTTTACCTCCGATTTCTTTGATTTTCAAATATTTGTTCGATTATTTCTCGGTTCCGCCGTCGGACAGCAGGAGTTTGTCGTCCTGGACGAGGACACGGCAGCGGCCGCCGGTCTGCTCCGCGGCGAGAATCCGGTCGGCCAGCGGGTCCTCGATCTCCCGCTGAATCCGGTGGCGCAGTTCTCGGGCGCCGCTCTCCGGCCCGCAGCGGCGGGCCAGCCAGTCGGCGGCCTCCCCGTCGATCTCCAATGTGACGCCAGCCTGTTCGGCCCGCTTCGCCGTCTCGTTCAGGAGCTTGCCGGCGATGCGGCAGAGGTCGGCCTCTTCCAGCCGCCTGAACACGGCCACCGCGTCAATGCGCCCGAGAAATTCCGGCGAAAATACCTGCCTCAGGCTTTCCAAGGCCCGGCTCTCCCGGCTGCGGGGCAGGAAACCCAGTGCTTCCCCGCCCTGCTCCCGGCTGCCCACGTTGGAGGTCATGACGATCAGCGTGTTGCGGAAGTCGACCGTCCGCCCCTCGCTGTCGCTGAGAATGCCGTCCTCGAAAATCTGAAGCAGAAGACCGGTCACGTCGTGGTGGGCTTTTTCCAGCTCGTCCAGCAGGATCAGGCTGTAGGGCCGGCGGCGTACCTTCTCCGTCAGCTCGCCGCCCTCGCCATGGCCGATGTAGCCGGGAGGCGCGCCGATCAGACGGGAGACAGCGTGGCGCTCCATATACTCGGACATATCCAGCCGCAGCATGGCGTCCCGACTGCCGTAGACGGCCTCGGCCAGGGCCTTGCACAGCTCCGTCTTGCCCACGCCCGTCGGCCCCATAAACAGTAGGGCTGCCACGGGCCGCCGGTGATCCGCCAGACCGGACCGGCCCCGCCGTACGGCCCCCGCTGCGATGCGGATGGCCTCATCCTGGCCGATGACGGACTTTTTCAGCTCCTGTTCCAAATCCAGCAAACGGCTCCGCTCCAATCCGGAGAGCCGCCCCACGGGGATGCCCGTCTTGCGGGAAACGATCTTCATCAGGTTTTCCGCCGTGACCGCCGCCTTGCCGCCGGTCTGCTGGAGCTGCCGCAGCTTGTCGCGCAGCTCCGCCGCCTGCTCAAACTGGCTGCGGCGGATAGCCCGGTCCAGCTCCTGTTCCAGCTCCGTCTGGGTCTTGCCCGCCGGGCGGCCGAAGCGGCCCCGCAGTGTCTCCATCCGCAGGTTTGCAGCGCTCTCGTCCAGAAGATCCAGGGCCTTGTCCGGCAAAAACCGATCGGTCAGATAGCGGCGGGAGAGGCGGATTGCCGCCGTCATGGCCTCGTCGGTGATCTTGACCCGGTGGTGCCGCTCCAGCCCGGGACGCAGTCCCTGAAGGATCGCCAGCGTTTCCTCGTCCGTCGGCTCCCGCACCGTCACGGCCCGGAACCGCCGGTCGAGGGCCGCGTCCTTTTCAATATATTTCCGGTATTCGTCGGTCGTGGTGGCGCCGATCATCTGCAGTTCGCCCCGGCCCAGGGCCGGTTTCATAATATTCGCCGCGTCGATGGCTCCCTCAGCGG
>CAMGPO010000270.1 GCA_946060825.1 uncultured Clostridia bacterium
CGCTTGCGGCGGCTCTTAGGCCGAGTGGAATGACAATCAGCGGGTGCGGAAGATTCTTCGACCTCAGAATGACAGGGGAGGGATGGATCAGAAGTGGTAGAGATCCGGGCGGCGGTCCCGGAATACGGGGATCGTGGAGCGGATATTCTCCAAGATCGAGAGATCGCAGTCGGCGGTGATCAGGGCCTCTTCCTCGCCGGCCTCGGCCAGGGTCGCGCCCCAGGGGTCGAGGAGGACGGAGCCGCCGCCGTACTTCGTCTCGCCGGCGATGCCGCAGGAGTTGCAGCAGGCCAGGAACATCTGGTTTTCGATGGCACGGGCCGTGGTCAGGGTCCGGAGGTGGAAGGCGCGGACCTTCGGCCACTGGGAGACGACGAAGAGCAGGTCGAGGCCGTCCACGGTCAGGGACCGGGTCAGCTCCGGGAAGCGGATGTCGTAGCAGATCAGGAGGCCGCAGGAGACGCCGTCCAGGGTGAAGCGGCAGAGGTGGTCGCCGGGGGTGTAGAACTCGTCCTCGCCCATCGGGGTGAAGAGGTGGGTCTTGTCGTACTCCGCGATGCAGGCCCCGGTGCGGTCAAAGACGCAGGCGGTGTTGTAGATCTTCCCGTCCCGCAGGTTCGAGACGCTGCCGGCCACGAGACCCACGCCGAAGCGCTTTGCCAGACCGCCCAATTCCGCTTTGACCCGGGCGCAGTCCCGGTCGCAGAGGGCGGGCAGGTTTTCCCGGGGAAAGAAGCCGGTGTTCCAGGTCTCCGGCAGGACAATGACGTCGGGCTTCTCGGCCATGGCGGACTCGATCAGCCGGGCGGCGTGGGCGAAATTTTCGTCCGGGGCGGCCAGGGTCATATCCATCTGGGCGCAGGTCACTCTCATGCCGGATATTCCTTTCCGAGCTGCAGGGCCTTCAGATTCAGGTCGACCAGTGCGGCCTTCTTCGGCGGGACGAGCTTCTGGACGGTGGCTTCGGCCCCGTCAAAGCTCAGCTCGGCGTGGTTCTGCAGCAGACTGCCGACGATGATCATGTTGGCCAGAGAGGCGATGCCGTTGTCCTTGGCCATCTGGGTGGCGGGAATGTAGAAGACGCGGACGTCAGTGCGGGTGACCTTTTCGGCGATCAGGGCGGAGTCCACATAGATCTGGCCGCCGGGAACGACGGTGTCCACATATTTCTGCAGGGACGGCAGGTTCATGGCGATCAGCACGTCCGGGGCGGTGATGATGGGGGAGCCGATGGGCGTGTCGGAGAGGATGACGTTGCAGTTGGCGGTGCCGCCGCGCATCTCCGGGCCGTAGGAGGGCAGCCAGGAGACCTGCAGGTCCTCGAGCAGGCCCTTATAGGCGAGGAATTTGCCGGCGAACAGGATGCCCTGGCCGCCGAAGCCGGCGATCAGAATCTGGGTCGTTTTCATTTCTCGCTCGCCTCCTTTGCAGCGCTCCGGTCCTTGTAGACGCCGAGGGGATAGTAGGGGATCATGTCGCTCTCGACCCACTCGAGGGCCTTCTGGGGGGTCATGCCCCAGTTGGTGGGACAGGCGGAGACGACCTCGATCAGGGAGAAGCCCTTGCCCTCGACCTGATTCTGGAAGGCCTTTTTGATGGCCTTGCCGGCGGCCTTGACGTTCTTGACGTTGTTGACGGCCACGCGGGCGATGTACTCGGGGCCTTCCAGGGTGGCCAGCAGCTCGCAGACCCGGATGGGCCAGCCGCAGAGCTTCACGTCGCGGCCGTAGGGGCTGGTCTGGGTGACCTGGCCGGGCAGGGAGGTGGGGGCCATCTGGCCGCCGGTCATGCCGTAGATCGCGTTGTTGACGAAGATGATGGTGATGTTTTCGTTTCTGGCGGCGGCGTGGACGGTCTCCGCCATGCCGATGGAGGCCAGGTCGCCGTCGCCCTGGTAGGTAAAGACGATGTTGTCGGGGCGGCAGCGCTTGATGCCGGTGGCGGTGGCGGGGGCGCGGCCGTGGGCGGCCTCCATCATGTCACAGGCGAAGTAGTCGTAGGCCATGACGGCGCAGCCGACGGGGGCGATGCCGATGGTACGGCCCTCGATGCCGAGGTCGTCGATGGCCTCGGCCACCAGACGGTGGATGATGCCGTGGGGACAGCCGGGGCAGTAGTGGAGGGGGGCGTCGGTCAGCGACTTGGGCTTCTGAAATACGATTGCCATATCAGTTCTCTCCTTTCTGCGCCTTGCGGATGCTCTCCAGCACCTGGTCAGGGCTGGGGATCATGCCGCCGGCCCGGTTGCACAGGGAGACGGGCCGCTTGCATTCGGTGGCGAGGCGGATGTCCTCGATCATCTGGCCCATGTTCAGCTCGACGGAGACAAAGGATTTGACCCGGTCGGCGGCGGCCCGCAGGGCCTTCTTCGGGAAGGGCCAGAGGGTGATGGGCCGGATCAGGCCGGCCTTGATGCCCTCGGCGCGGGCGGCCACGACGGCGTTCTTGGCCACGCGGGAGGCGATGCCGAAGGCCACGACGCAGATCTCCGCGTCCTCCATCATGTACTCCTCCCACATCGGCTCATTTTCCTCGACCCGGGCGTAGCGCTCGTAGCGCTCGAAGTTCTTCTGCTCCAGCTCGTCGGGCTTGAGGTAGAGGGAGTTGACGATGTTGTGGGGGCGCTTACATTCGGTGCCGGTCAGGGCCCAGGGCTTTTCATAGGTCTCGATCTCGGCGTCCTCGAAGGAGATAGGCTCCATCATCTGGCCGATGGTGCCGTCGGCCAGGATCATGGCGGTCATCAGGTACTTGTCCGCCAGATTAAAGCCCTTGATGGTCAGGCTGGCCATC
>CAMGPO010000271.1 GCA_946060825.1 uncultured Clostridia bacterium
ATCCGGCCTCCTTTCCATTTTACCGGGCACTGCATTTTATGCGGCCGGCCGGTTTGCCGTGTCACCGCCCGGACGGGAATCTACGGCCACTCTGGCTTTTTTCTCTGTCTTGTGGTAGAATGACTCCATCAAATGCGGGAACCAACGGTCCGCACAGGAAGGATGACTGCCATGAAAATCCCGTGGATGCTGCTGCTCATATGTCTGCTGGCCCTGGGCCTCGCGGCCTGCGCCCGTTCCGGTCCGGAGGCCGCCGAAGCGCCGGAGGAGGAACTGCCGGAGGACACGGTCCCGGACAACTTCGGCGCCGAAGAATTTTCGGTGGAGCACGACGGCCGTACCATCTACGGAACGCTCTACGTGCCCAGCCGGCATGAAGAAAAGGTCCCCGCCGTCATCCTCTCCCACAGCGCGAATCTGACCAGCGATTCCATGCGGTCCTATGGCGAACGGCTCGCCTCGCAGGGCTATGTGGCCTACGCGTTCGACTTCTGCGGCGGCAGTAAAAAAAGCCGCAGCGACGGCGACCCCGCGGACATGACGGTGTTTACGGAGATGGAGGATCTGAAGGCGGTTCTCGCGGCCATCCGGAATCTGGAATATGTCGATGAACAGGCAGTGTTCCTCTTCGGAACCAGTCAGGGCGGCCTGGTGTCCGCCCTGGTTGCCGACGAGTGCCCGGATGACGTCAAAGGTCTCATCCTCTTCTATCCGGCGTTCAATCTGGCGGAGCTGGCTCAAAAATACTGCGGAAAACTGCCGACCACGACGGACCGCCTCTTCTATTCCTCGCTGCTCGAGTATGATGTTTACGAGCACATCGGCGCTTTTCCGGGGGACGTTCTGATCCTGCACGGCTCGCGGGATTTTATCGTTCCCTATTCCTATTCCGAGCGGGCGGCGGAATGCTACGCCCACTGCACGCTCATAAAAATCGACGGAGCCTCCCACGGTTTCAATTCGGAGAATTACGCCGTTGGCGGAGATTTCGACGAGGAAACCTGGAGCTACGCCGTTCGCTATCTGGAAGAGCACACTGCATAATCCCGGCGCAAACGCCCCGGCTGGCAGTGTGCATCCCATCCGGAAGTGCGCCTGACAGCGACCGGCCCGCACGGATTCGTGCGGGCCGGTCATGGTTTCAGGAGATTCCGACATAGCCGCTCTTCTCAATGATCGCCTGCCCCTCATCCGACAGGATCCAGTCGATGAGGATGGGAATATTTTCATTGCTGTTGTCGGCGCGGCAGACGGCGTAAAACTCCATCACGACGGGATAGCTGCCGTTCCGGATGTTTTCGGCGCTGGGATAGACGCCGTCCAGAGCCAGCATTTTGACGTCCTCATTGCCGACAATCCCGTCCAGATAGTACCGGAAGGAGTAGCCGATGGAGGCCCCGGTCAGGGCCAGCGGAGACTTGCGCGCGATTTCGCGCCCACCCATAAATGCGTCCATGGCAGACTGGCTGCCGCTGCCGGCAAGCCGTGTCACCGGGTTGATGACCCGGTTCGCCCCGCCGACCTCCGACCAGTTGGCGTAGTCCCCCGCGTAAATCCCCCGGATCTGTTCTGTGGTCAGGCTGTCCACCGGATTTTGCGCGTTCACAAAAAAGACGAAAGCCTCCCGTCCGATGGGGACGTACACCAGCTCCACACCCTGTTCTTCGGCATAACTCCGCTGCGCCTCCGAAGGCGCCGCGCAAAACAGGATGTCCGCCGTGCCGTCCACGACCGCCCGGTAGCCCCGCACCGTGTTGCGGTACTGCATTTTGCTGTCGGGCGCAAAGTTCTCCCCGTATTCATTGTCGTCAGAGAAGGTACCGCCCTCATAGGTGACGGAGCCGGGCGGATAGACAGCGTCCACAAAGGCCGCGTATACCGGCAGCAGCGCCGCCGCCCCATCCAGCACCGGCAGATTGTCCGCCAAGTGAAGGGAAGCCTCCACCCGAACAAGATCGGAGTCCGGCTCATGGGGCAGATACCGGCCGACGTCGATCATCCCGGCCCGGTCCGTCCCGCTGAAATTGTTGGACAGCCGCCGGGTCAGCAGCAGATACAGGCTGAGATGGAACGCCGCAAACAGGGCTGCGGCCAACAGGAGCAGCCCGATCTGCTTCCCGATTCTTTTGTCCTGCGCCATCTCACCACAGCTCCTTTGCGATAAAATAAATGATAGAGCAGTGCTGGTAGGCGTAGAACGCGTATACCAAATGGGCGATGGTCAGCGCGAGGCCGATGCCGATCACCGCGATCAAAAGTCTGGTGAAGGTCCGGTTGGTCATGGCGGCACCTCACATATAGGCGATCGCCAGACTGAACAAAACCACGATGGCGATGACAACGGCCGCCAGCACCCCGGCAATCACAGCGGAGACAATCAGAAGCGTTTTCCGCTGCTTCAGGCCCTCCGGGCCGACGCTGCCCGGCTCACACCGTTCCATCTTCCGTGCGGCACAGTATCGAACCAGGCTGACGAAGAAAAACACCGCCGCCGCCAGCGGGATTCCGGCAAACAGAAACAACACGAGATACAGCATACCATAACCTCCTTTTTCCCCAGTATAGCAAAAAAAGGCACATACCACAACCGAAACGCCGGCTTTTTCCACTTCTCCGGCAGATTGACAGGACCGCGCCGCCATGGTATATTAACCGAGAAATTCAGTATGTTGATCCGCCTTGTTTTGAGCGGGTCGGGAAAGTGAGACAAGCGCCGTGATTTATCTGGGCTACTCCGCCGACACGCCGGCGGATCCCGCGGTGCTGGCGGCCCTTTG
>CAMGPO010000272.1 GCA_946060825.1 uncultured Clostridia bacterium
ACTTGGCCGAGAAATAGGGCAGCGGGCAGAGGGTCGCGCCGTGGGTCATGGAGGATGTCATGGAGAGGACCATGCCGAAGCAGTGGAACATGGGCACCTGAATCATCATGCGGTCGGCGGTAGAAAGACCCATGCGGTCGCCGATGCACTTGCCGTTGTTGACGACGTTGTAGTGGGTCAGCATGACGCCCTTGGGGAAGCCGGTGGTGCCGGAGGTGTACTGCATGTTGCACACGTCGTCGGGCCGGACATTGGCGGCCATGCGGGCGATCTCCTCGGGCGGCACCAGGTCGGCCCGGTCCATGGCCTCGTCGAAGGTCAGACAGCCGGGCTGGCGGAAATCGACGGTGATGACGTTGCGCAGGAAGGGCAGCCGCTTGCAGTGGAGGGGCTGGCCGGGCTTGCTCTTCGCGATCTCCGGGCACAGCTCGTTGATGATCTTTTTATAGTTGGAGTCGAGGGCCGACTCGATCATGACGAGGGTGTGGGTGTCGGACTGGCGGAGCAGGTACTCGGCCTCGTGGATCTTGTAGGCGGTGTTGACGGTGACGAGGATCGCGCCGATCTTGGTGGTGGCCCAGAAGGTGATGTACCAGGCCGGGACGTTGGTGGCCCAGATGGCAACCTTCGCCCCGGGTTTGACGCCCAGAGACACCAGGGCGCGGGCGAAGTTGTCCACATCCTCCCGGAATTCCTCATAGGTGCGGGTGTAGTCGAGGGTGGTGTACTTGAAGGCGTACTGGTCGGGGAATTCCTCCACCATCCGGTCGAGGACCTGGGGGAAGGTCAGGTCGATCAGCTCGTCCTTCTTCCAGACGTACTGGCCGGAGCCGTCGTGGTTGAAGTAGAGGGACTTCTTCTTGCCTCTGGGGTTGTCGAAGCGGTTCATGTAGTTGACGAAGTGGGGGAAGATGATCTCCCGGTCCTGGAGATCCTCCATCCACTCGGGCTTCCACTCGAGGGAGATGAAGCCGTCGTAGTTGATGGAGCTGAGGGCCCGCATCATGTCGGCCACGGGCAGGGTGCCCTCGCCGATCAGGTTGTAGGTCTCGGCGTCGTCGGAGTCCCGCAGGTGGACGTGGCGGACGTAGGCGCCCAGGTTCTTGATGGTCGTGTCAGCGCTCTCGCCCTGGTCGCGGTAGGGGTGGTGGATGTCCCAGAGGGCGGCGAGCTGGTCGCAGGCGAAGTCGTCCATCAAGGCGCGGAGCCGGGCCGTGTCGGCATAGATGCCGCTGGTCTTGAGGAGGATGGTCACGTCCAGCCGCTCGGCCTCGGGCAGGAGGCTCCGCAGATTCTCGCGCACCGTGTCCTCGTTGTCGGAGAGGGCGCAGGCCGCCACGTAGGGCACCTGGGCGTCGCGGGCCGCCTCCATCAGACCGCGCATTGCCTCCGCCCCGCCGTCGGAAAGGTCCACGGAGGAGTCAAAGCAGGGGATCTTCAGCTTCTTCTCCCGGAGCTGGCGGACGGTTGCCGCCGTCTGGTACTTGTGGAAGGGGCCGCCGCGGTCCTGAAGGGCCGGGAATTTGTGGAGGTTATAGACCTCGATGCCGCCGAATTTCATGTCAAGGGCGGTGTCGATCCACTCCTCCCAGGAGAGATCGGCCCAGCCGCGGGTGGAAAAGGAGAGGTTCATGCTTCTTCCTCCTCATAGACGATTTTGTTGAGGGCGCTGAGATAGGCCCGGATGGACGCGCCGACGATGTCGGTGGAGATGCCGCGGCCGGAGTAGAGCTTGCCGCCGGCGCGGAGCTTCACGACGGTCTGGCCCATGGCCTCGCGGCCCTCGGTGACGGCCTGAATCTGGAAGTCGTCCAGCTCGTAATGGTGGCCGGTGATCTGCTCGATGGCCAGGAAGGCGGCGTCGATGGGACCGTCGCCGATGGACACGCCCTCCAGCAGCTTCTCGTCCCGGCAGAGCCGGAGGTGGGCCGTGGCGGAGATCGTGTTGCCGGCGGTGACAACATAGGTGTCGAGCTGGTAGGCCGGCGGCACCTGCATGGCGGCGGAGGCCACGATGGCGTCCAGCTCCTTGAGGCCGACCTGCTCTTTCTTTTCCGCGATGCGGCGGAAGGCCTCGTAGACCTTGACGCCGTCCTCTTCGCTCAGGTCGTAGCCCAGCCGGGCGACGGCCTTCAGCACGGCGGCCATATCGTCGTGGCCGGTCAGGAAGGTGGAGCCGTCGTCCTCCTGGACGCCGTTGTCGAAGGGGGAATTCTTGCTGCGGCCGGTTTGGCACATCCGGGCGATCTGCCGGGTGATGCGCTTCATCTCGGTCATGCGGACGGAACAGCCCGCGCCGAAGGCCCCGCCCTTGGCGGAGAGGACCTTGGCCACATTGGACAGGGAGGCCACATTGACCCGGTAGGCCGCGGCCTTGACCTCTACGGCCCCGCAGCGGACGGCGCTGATGGCGCAGGAGTCGGCCATGGACAGCTCGTCGGAGCAGGAGACGCCGAGATCGACCCGCTCCATGGCGGGAACGGAGCCGCAGATGTGGCGCAGGAAGGAGGCGAACTCGTCGGGCAGCATGGCCCCGGCGGCGTCGCAGACGGTCACGGTGGTCGCACCGGCTTCGATGGCAGCGTTCAGAATCTCGCAGAGGAAGCTCTCGTCGCTGCGGGTGGCGTCGTCGGCCAGGAACTCCACGTCGGGGCAGAGGGCGCGGCAGGCGGCCACGGTCTCCTGGACGGCTTTCAGCATGGCGTCGGGCTTCTTGTGGAACAGGTACTCCATCTGGACGGGGCTGACGGGGGCCTGGACCTG
>CAMGPO010000273.1 GCA_946060825.1 uncultured Clostridia bacterium
AGTTCAAATCTGGCTATCAGCTCCAAACCCCTTGCAGAGTTCTGCAAGGGGTTTTCTTTTGCGCGGCAGAAAAACTGACGACCTCATCCCATGCGCGAAGCGCATAATTTCAAATCGGAGGTCGGAGGGCTCCCGCAGAGCCTGCTCTGCGGGACACGGGTAGCCAGTTCAAATCTGGCTATCAGCTCCAAACCCCTTGCAGAGTTCTGCAAGGGGTTTTTTGTGCGGCAGAAAAAAACCGCATCCCGTGCGCGAGGCGCATAATTTCAAATCGGAAGTCGGAGGCTCCCGCAGAGCTGCGCTGCGGGACACTGCCTTATTTCGGTTCCGGACATTGTGGTCAGTCCATATCGCGGAACAGGGGGCTGTCCAGGTCGAAGATTTCTGTCAGTGGAATCTCCATCCCGTTCGTCAGAAGGATCGCCCGGGCGTGACTGTCGATTTTTTTCACGTGCCCGGTAAGCCGGACGTAAGCGCCTCCCTCTTTTCGCAGATCCGGCTCAAAATAGATGACCGTGACTTCCGGCTGCCGGCCAATTTCATCCATGATCCTGCGGAGCTTTTCATCCAGACGCTCCTTGCTGCTCTCCGTCAGGGCGGCCCGGGAATCGGTCAGCCGTCCGGCCTCTTGAATTGTTGCGTCGTAGCCGGTCAGGGCGGCAAAGGGGGAGAACTGGGCTGCCCGTTCCAGCCGGGACATCCGCCGCTGCGTTTTGGAGACGTGGTGCGGCAGATGGAGCATATCGTCATATTTGTGGTCGGAACCGTTTTGCATCCCGCACCGCCTTTCCCACAATTATGCCTTGTGGCCGCCGATCTGGTTGTTCCGGTCGATGGCCGTTGCGCCCTCCCGGAAATTCATACCCTTGAGGATTGCGTTCTTTCCGTACTTCTTCCGGATGTCCAGGATGGCCTGCTGCCGGCGCTTTTCCCGGTCACGCTCGTCCTGTTCCTGCTTCACGGCGTCCGGATCGGCGAAGAAATCGAGCTGTTCTCCGGGACCCTCCTGCGGCAGCGAATGTTCCGGAACCACATTGGCCGCCGTGATGTTCAGGCGGCGAACCAGCAGGCCGGGATGGACAATGCGGTCGTACAGTTCCATCACCGCGTCGGTGATCCGCCTGGTCGAGGCCGTCGGGTGGGGGAGATTGGCCGCCCCATGGGCGTGCTTCGGAATTTTGCGGCCATAGTGATCCGTAACAACGGGGCCGGTGTATGTGCAGCCCGGGCTTGTCAGGCTTTCCCGGTCGTAGCCGACGGTCAGGACGATTTGACTGGTCACGAGCCCCTTTTCCACCAGGTCCAGAACCAGAAGATCCGTCATTTCGCGGACAATCAGCTTTGCCTTTTCGGCGGTGTACGGCTCGTGCAGCACCTGCCCGGAGCCGATGCTGTTGGACTCAGGACGGTAGGCCTTGATGTCCGCGATGGTGCACGGCTCCCAACCCCAGGCGTGGTCGATCAGCAGCTCCGCGTTCACGCCGAAGAGCCTGTAGAGCAGGTCCTCGTTTTCCAGGGAGCAGCGGGCAACGTCGCCCATGGTGAAGAGGCCGCGGGCCTCCAGCTTCTTCGCGTAACCGCGGCCGACCCGCCAGAAATCCGTCAGCGGCCGGTGGCTCCAGAGCTCCTGGCGGTAGCGCAGCTCGTCCAGCTCCGCAATCCGGACACCGGAGGCGTCCGGTTCCGTGTGCTTTGCCACAATGTCCATGGCGACTTTGCAGAGGAACAGATTGGTGCCGATTCCGGCTGTGGCCGTGATGCCGGTGGTGTTCATGACGTCCAGAATGATCGCCCGCGCGAATTCCCGGGGCGTCTGACCACGGAGCTTCAGATAGGGCGTCGCATCGATGAAGACCTCGTCGATGGAGTATACGTGGATGTCCTCCGGGGCCACATAGTTCAGATAGACCTGGTAGATTCTGGCGCTGCACTCCATGTAATGGGCCATTCGGGGCGTCGCGGCGATATAATCAAGGGCCAGGGCAGGATTGGCTTCCAGCTCTCTGGCGTCGCAGGAGGAGCCGGTAAACTTCCGGCCCGGCGCCATCGAAAGACGTATGGCATTGATCTCCTGAACCCGCTGGACAACTTCAAACAGCCTGGCACGGCCGGGGATCCCGTAGGCCTTGAGGGCGGGCGTCACGGCAAGACAGATCGTTTTCTCCGTCCGGCTGAGATCGGCGACAACGAGATGGGTGGTCAGAGGATCCAGGCCCCGCTCCACACACTCCTGGGAGGCATAAAAGGACTTAAGATCGATGGCAAGATAGGTTCGCTCCTGTGCCATCCTATCGCCTCCTTCCATGCCTCCATTATACGAACATAATTTCGAAAAATCAACGGTAAGTTTTTCAAAAACAGCCGTCCCTCTGACGAAGCAGCGGGACGGCTGTGTTCAACCCTTATCTGAGATATCGGCACGGTAACGGTGGAATCCCTCGCCATGGACTTCCGCCGCGTTGACCACGAACGCAAAAGAATCCGGGTCTGTCATTTTGATCAGCGCAAGGGTCTGGGAGAGCATATTCTGCCGCGTGACGGTGATGACGATGGATTTGTCGTTTTTCGTGTAACCGCCCTTGGCGGGTACAATGGTGACGCCGCGGATGGTCTTGGTCTGCAGCACCTTCGCCACCTCTTCACCGCGGTCCGTAATGACATAGATCACCTTGGCGTAATTTGCGCCATCCATGATGCTGTCGATGACCTTGGAGCTGACAAAGATGACCACGACAGAGTAAAGGGCGATCTCAATATCACCG
>CAMGPO010000274.1 GCA_946060825.1 uncultured Clostridia bacterium
TGCCGGTCATGCCGAGCTGGGCCAGGAGCTGCCGGTAAGAGCCGGTCTGAGAGAACTGCAGGTCATAGATGGGGGCCTGCCGGTAGAAGTCCAGGAATTCCTGGTAGATGGCATATTCCTCGGAGCCGTCGTTGACGGGCAGAATGCGGGTCACATAGCCGGAGATGGCGGAGGCGTCATAGTAACGCAGGACACTGACCCGCTTGTTGCCCTCCTGGACGTAGAATTTTCCATAGTATTCAAAGCAGCGGATCGGCTCACGGATGCCCTCGTCGCCCAGGTGGGCCTCGCAGAGCTTGCACCATTTGAGGGCGAATTCGGTTTCCGGAGCCAGCAGGGGCAGGAAGCTGCGGGAGAAGGAGAATTGGCGGCCGGAGGTCTTGGTGCCGACGATCAGCTCAATCGGAATCTCCACCATACCGACGGAGATCTGCTGCAGGCCGCTCCGGCCCTCCAGCAGTTCGTCGAGCACCTGCAAATGCTCCGCTTCGCCGCCGGCGAGGCAGTGCTTGTATTCCTTCTGGCCAAGTTTAAGCGCGCGCCGGTATTCTTCTGTGACGTCGATGGAACTCATGGAAATCCCTCCAATAGAGATACATACAGATTGAACATTGGTCGGTGAGATTATACAGAAGTTCCGGCGGGATGTCAATTCGCCCACAGGGAGAAATCACCAGAAAATACCACCGAAAAATAGATTTTTTCCACAATTCCGGACCATAATCCCGCAGCCGTTCCTGCCCGGAGAGGCCTTTCCGGTTTTGCGGCGGCTTGTGGGCAAGCCGCCCTACCGGAGCGAACATTAAAACGCCGCAATGTCATTCTGAGGGCATGAAATGCCCGAAGAATCTTTTGTAACCGGGTGCAATAAGATTCTTCGCTTCGCTCAGAATGACAATTGGCCGGACGCACATCGCAGCGTTACAATCCCTCCGTCATGCTCCGCATGACACTTCCTCGGCGCTGCTGCACCTGCCACCGGCAGCGCAGCGCCTCGTCACCTGCGAGGGGAGGCTTTTGCAGGGCGCGACGACCCGGCGCGCCAATACCGAAAGGGAACGGTGTGCAGACCGATACCAGCGGGACGGGAAACCCGTCCCCTACGGGGTGATGCGGAAAAAACGCCTCCATGTCATTCTGAGGAGCGTATGCGACGAAGAATCTGTTCGGAGCCGGATGCAGAAGATTCTTCGCTTCGCTCAGAATGACGGTTCGGCGGCTGCGGATCGATGCGGTTCAGGCGGGCCTGCGATTGTGTCCGGTTTGCCTCCAAAATCTTAAGAAACCATGAATTCTTCGCGTCGTTTCTTGTTCCCCGGGAAAAGCTGTGCTATAATTCCCAAACAGATACCAGATGCCCTTCCGGCAGAGAGCGAGATTGAGTTACCATGCACAAATCCAATCCGAAATCATCCGCCGCACCCCAGAAGCCGCGGAAAAAAATTGCCATTCTGGAGACTAATCCAGACCGTGGCCTGACCGCTGACCAGGTTCGTCTCCGGGTAGAGAACGGTCTTGAGAACGTCCCCGTCGAGCCGCCAACCAGGACGACGAAGCAGATCGTGCTCGGCAACGTGTTCACCTATTTCAATATGCTCTTCTTCTTCCTGGCGGCCTGCGTGGCCTACGTCCGCTCCTGGAACAACCTGATGTTCCTGGGCGTTGTCGTGGTCAACACGGCCATCGGCATCTTTCAGGAGCTGCGGGCCAAAAAGACCCTCGACCGCCTCTCCATCCTCTCGGCTCCCAGGTGCCGGGCTGTCCGGGGCGGCAAGACCGTTCGTCTGGACACGAACCGCCTCGTCCGGGATGATATCGCGGTCTTTGGCCCCGGCGACCAGATCTGCGCCGACGCCGTCGTGGCCGTGGGCGAGTGCCGGGTCAACGAGGCCCTCGTCACCGGCGAGTCCGACGAGATCGCCAAGGCCCCGGGGGACATCCTGCTCTCCGGCAGCTATGTGGTCAGCGGCGAATGCCGGGCACGGCTCATCGCCGTCGGCGCCGACTCCTTCGCCGCCGCCCTGACCCAGGAGGCCAAGCGATCCAAAGCCGTGGGCAAGACCGGCATGATGCGCGACCTCAGCAGTCTGGTCAAGTGGATCGGCATGGCCGTCATCCCTCTGGGCATCCTGATGTTCTGCAAGGAGTATTTCTGGCTCGACCGGGAGCTGACCATCTCCGTCACCTCCACCGTCGGCTCCATCATCGGCATGATCCCCGAGGGCCTCTATCTCCTGACCAGCCTGGCCCTGATGACCGGCGTGGTGCGGCTGGCGAAGAAAAAGACGCTGGTGCACGACATGGGCTGCATCGAGACCCTGGCCCGGGTTGACACGCTCTGCGTCGACAAGACCGGCACCATCACCGAGCCGGGCATGGAGGCCGAGGGCGTCGTGTCCCTCTGCCCCGACCGCTTCACCGAGGAGGAGGTCGAGGCCCTGCTCTCCGACTATGCCGCCGCCATGCAGGCCGACAACGAGACGATGCGGGCCATCCAGCAGGCCTTCCCCGGCGGCGTATGCCGTGCTGCAAAGGCGCTGCTGCCCTTCTCGTCGGAGAAAAAATACAGTGGGGTTTCTTATGGTGTTGACGATACGTGGCTTCTCGGGGCGCCTGAGGTCCTCCTGGGGGGACGTTTTCCGGAGGCCCAGCGGAAGGTGGACGAGCTGGCCGCCTCCGGCAGCCGTGTGCTGCTCCTGGGAAGCTGCGACGGCCCCCTCGGCGACGAAAAGCCGGTCTCCGGGTTCCTGCCCGTGGGGCT
>CAMGPO010000275.1 GCA_946060825.1 uncultured Clostridia bacterium
CGCCGGCGGCCTTGGCCTTCTCCTCGATCTTCTGGCCGTGCTCGTCGGTGCCGGTCAGGAACATGACGTCGTAGCCGCGCAGCCGCTTGTAGCGGGCGATGGAGTCGGTGGCCACGGTGCAGTAGGTGTGGCCGATGTGGAGCTTGTCCGAGGGGTAGTAAATCGGGGTTGTGATATAAAACGGTTGCTTCTTACAGGAATCGCACATATTTCATAGCCTCCTAGCTATATGGTTTCAAAATCAGATGCGGAACAGCCTGCGGGCGTTCTCCGCCGTGATGCGGCCGGCTTCCTCCGGGATGACGCCCTTGATTTCGGCGATTTTTGCCGCCATCAGCGGCACCAAGCTGGGGTCGTTCCGGCGGCCGCGGAAGGGCTCCGGGGCCATGTAGGGGCAGTCGGTCTCGATCAGCAGCCGGTGGAGCGGGGCGTTTTCCACGACCTCGACGGCCCGGCGGGCGTTTTTGAAGGTGACGACCCCGGTAAAGCCCAGGTACCAGCCCTGTTTCAGCAGGCACTGGGCCATCTCCCAGGAGCCGGAGTAGCAGTGGAACACGCCGGTGACCTCCGGGAAATCCTTCAGGATTTCCAGTGCGTCGCTGTGGGCTTCCCGTTCGTGGACGATGACCGGCAGGTTCAGCTCCCGGGCCAGAGCGAGCTGCATCCGGAAGGCCCGCTGCTGGATCTCCCGGGGCACGTCCTCGTAGTGGTAGTCGAGGCCGATCTCCCCGATAGCCTTTACCTTCGGATGGGCGCTGAGGGCGCGGTATTGTTCCAGCAATTTGTCATCGACGTGGTCGGCGTCGTCGGGATGGGAGCCGACGGCGGCCCAGATGTGGGGATGGGTCTCGGCCAGGGCGACGGAGCGGCGGGAGCTTTCGAGGGAGCAGCCCACGTTCATCATACCGGTGACCTGATTTTCCGCCATTTTGGCGAGAACAGTGTCCCGGTCGCCGTCGAAGCGGCGGTCGTCCAGATGGGCATGAGAATCAAAGTACACGCGATCAGGCCCCCTTTCGCTGATCCAGCCAGATCAGCAGTACCGCCGTGTCGGCGGGGCTGACGCCGGAGATGCGGGAGGCCTGTCCCACGGACAGAGGCCGGATCTCGGAGAGCTTCTGGCGGGCCTCCAGTCGGAGACCCTGAATGGTGTTGTAGTCAATGTCGGCGGGCAGCAGACGGGCCTCGGCTTTGCGGAATTCGGCCACCTGCTTTTCCTGCCGGGCGATATAGCCCTCGTACTTGAGCTGGATCTCCACCTCTTCGCGGATCTCCCGGGACAGGGCCGGACGGTCCGGGTCAAAAGAAGTCAGGTGCTCATAGGTGAGCTGAGGCCGGCGCAGCAGGTCGGAGAGCCGGGCGGAGTATTCCACCGGCGTGGTGCCAGCGGCCTCCAGCACGGCGTTCAGCTCCGGACTTCCGGCCACGCCGCTGGCCTCCAGCCGGGCGATCTCCCGACGGACAGTTTCGTATTTTTCCTCCACCTGACGGAGCCGCTCGTCGGAGATCAGGCCGATGCGGTGGCCGATGGCCGTCAGCCGGGCGTCGGCGTTGTCCTGCCGGTGGAGCAGGCGGTATTCGGAGCGGGAGGTCATGATGCGGTAGGGCTCGTTGGTGCCCTTGGTCACCAGGTCGTCGATCAGGATGCCGATGTAGCCGTCGCTGCGCCGCAGCACCAGGGGGGGCTCGCCCTTCAGCTTCAGGGCGGCGTTGACGCCGGCGACGAAGCCCTGGACGGCGGCCTCCTCATAGCCCGAGGAGCCGTTGAACTGGCCGGCTCCGTAGAGACCGGAAACTTTTTTCACTTCCAGGGTTGGCAGCAGCTCCGTCGGGTCGATGCAGTCGTACTCGATGGCGTAGGCCGGGCGCATGATCTCGGCGTGTTCCAGACCGGGCACCGTGTGGAGCATGGCGGCCTGCACGTCCTCCGGCAGGGAGGAGGAGAAGCCCTGGATGTACATCTCGTCGGTGCCGAGGCCGCAGGGCTCCACGAAGAGCTGGTGCCGCGGCTTCTCCGCGAAGCGCACCACCTTTGTCTCAATGGAGGGGCAGTAGCGCGGGCCGACGCCCTGGATGGTGCCGTCATAGATCGGGCTGCGGTCGAGGTTGGCCCGGATGATCTCGTGGGTCTTTTCGCAGGTGTAGGTCAGGTGGCAGACGGCCCGGTTTTCCGGCGGCTGCTGCGTGCGGTAGGAGAAGGGAACGACCTCCTCGTCGCCGGGCTGCAGCTCCATCTTGTCGAAGTCGACGGAGCGGGCGTTGACCCGGGGCGGCGTGCCGGTCTTGAAGCGGCGCAGGGGCAGGCCCAGGGCGCGAAGCCGGTCGCTGAGGCCGGTGGCGGCGTGCATCCCATCGGGGCCGGAGGAGAGAACACTCTCCCCGATGACGATGTTCGACTCGAGGTAGGTGCCGGTGGCCAGAATGGCGGCCCGGCAGCGGTATTCGGCCCCGAGCTGGGTCACGACGCCGGAGACGGCCCCGTTCTCGGTCAGGATGTCCACGACCATGGCCTGCTTCAGTTCCAGATTTTCCTGGCGCTCGAGGGTGTGCTTCACGAATTCCTGGTAGGCGCGGCGGTCGGCCTGGGCCCGCAGGGAGTGGACGGCGGGGCCTTTGCCCCGGTTGAGCATCCGGTACTGGATGCAGCTGTGGTCGGCGGCCACGCCCATCTCTCCGCCCAGGGAATCCAGCTCCCGGACCAGATGGCCCTTGCCGGTGCCGCCGATGGCGGGGTTGCAGGGCATATTGCCCACGGC
>CAMGPO010000276.1 GCA_946060825.1 uncultured Clostridia bacterium
TTTTCCGTTCCCCCGTGATCAGCGGACGCGGAAGAAGTAGAGCCACCGGCGGAACCGGCCCATCACAGATCCGGCCGCATTGGCCAGGAGGTTCGTCACCGGCCGCAGCACCAGCTCCAGCTCGCCCAGGTAGGCCACCGGCTGGCCGCCGAAGCCCCGGGAAAAAGCGTACTCCATCGTGTCCCGCTGGCGGGGCAGACCCGGAAAATCGCAGAACCGGCACCCGTCCGCCATGGCCTGCCGCAGAATCATCGCCCGCAGCAGATGCCTGGACCGTAGCGACGTGTCGCCGTCAAAGCCCTCGTGGACGCAGGTAGCCGTCTGCCCGTAGCGGATGACCAGCGCCCCGGCCACAACCCGGCCGTCACACTCCGCCAGAAAGATCCCGGCCCGTTCCCCGAAGTTTTCCAGAAGCCCGGCGTAATATTCCGCCGGCCGGGCCACCCGCCGCTCCCGCAGGCCCGAGAGCTGCATCAGCTCTGCAAAGACCGGCGCCAGCTCCTGACCGCCCTGCCGCACCGTGACGCCCCGCTGCATCGCAATCCGCAGGCTCCGCCGGTGGGACTCGCTGAAGCTCTCCGTCACCCAGTCCGGGGAGCGGCCCTCCAGCGTCACCCGCCAAAGCCGCCGCGGCTGAACGGGGCGGTATCCCCGGCGGTGCTTCCGCGTGACGAAGCCCGCCTCCTCAAAGACTGTCCGGCATGGCCCCTCGGTCATGGCCGGATCCAGTTTTACAAGGTACGCCTTTTCCTTCGCCGCCAGCTTTTTGACAGCGCCCAGCAGCTCCGTCAGCGTTTCGGTGTCGTCGGGCGCGCAGACCGGTCCGCGGCAGCCGTAGATCACCGTCCGCGGCAGCACCGGAACCTTTCGCACCAGCACCGCCATGGAGCCGGTGACCGACCCGAAGCCGTTGCGCCGCAGGAAGGCATGCCAGTGCCACTCCGGCTTCTGCCTGGCCCACAGCCCGCTCTGCAGGAAGCTCCCCTGGGGATGGCTCCTCACAAACCGCTCATATTCCGCCAGATTCTCTGTCGTTACAACTTCAACCATGTCCGCACCTACTATGTCATCCGCCGAAGCGGCCCGATTCTTCTCTTGTATCATACCAGATGAAACGCCCGATTGCAAATCCTTTGACCATTTCCGACACTTTCTCCGCAAACACAACATATAGTATTATTTCCAGGAAATAGATACAAATTATTGTGTTTTTCCCAACATCTTTCGCGCGTTTTTTCACTTGTACCGCGCAAAAATAGTCTCAGGAAGCGAAACGTTTCCGGGAGGAGGAACAAAAGATGGCAAAACCGAAAACCATGATGGAGACAGGCCGGGTGGTCCACCTGCCGGTTCTCTCCATCCGCCCGAACCCCAGCCAGCCGCGGAAGATTTTTGACCCGGCGGGGCTGCAGGAGCTGGCCGCATCCATTCTGCAGTACGGCGTGCTGCAGCCCCTGACCGTCCGCCGGCGGGAGAGCGGCTACGAACTGGTGGCCGGGGAACGGCGACTGCGGGCGGCCCGGCTGGCCGGGCTGACGGAGGTGCCCTGCATCGTCATGGCTTTGGACGAGGAGCAGTCCGGAATGCTGGCCCTGGTGGAGAATTTACAGCGCCGCGACCTCGACTTCATCGAGGAGGCCGAGGGCCTGGCCCGGCTGATGCGGCTCTACGGCCTGAGCCAGGAGCAGGCGGCCATGCGTGTGGGCAAAAGCCAGTCGGCCGTGGCCAATAAGCTGCGGATCCTGCGCCACAGCCCAAAGGTGCTGGAGGCCCTGCGGGAAAACCACCTCTCCGAGCGCCACGCCCGGGCTCTGCTCAAGCTGCCCTCGGAGCAGGAGCGGCTGGACGCCATCGCCGTCATCGTGGAAAAAGAGCTGAATGTAGCCAGAACGGAGCAGTACATCGACCGCCTGACGGAGGAGCGTCAGGCAGAGCGGCGGGGGCTCAAGGGCTTCGTTTTGCGGGATGTCCGGGTCTTTCTCAATACGGTGGATCACAACCTGGAGCTGATCCGCAGCGCCGGCATCGACGCCGCCTGCGGCCGGGAGGAGACGGAGGAGGAGATCGTGCTGACCATCCGGATTCCGAAGAAGGCCGGATGATGCAGGAGATCCGATTCCATCCTGCATCCCACACCGCCAGGGCTGCGGGTCTGATGGGAAAATCCGCAGTCCCCGCGAGAATTCCGCAGCGTCTGTGACACGCTCCCGCGCGCCGTTTTCAGAGGAAAAACGGCGCGCTCTTTTTTTGCCTGTTCCCACCGGAAAGCCCCAAAAAATCCGGGTTTTTTTGAAAAAAATATTGCAATATGAGGGAAGTATGGTATAATAGCCGGTGGTTCAAATCTAAGAAGAAAAGCAAAGCCGAAACGCGCCGGAGATGGGCGTTTCCAACATGGAAAGGGGTCAATTCAATGTCTCACAAGTACGTTTACCTGTTCTCGGAAGGCAATGCGCAGATGCGGAATCTGCTGGGCGGCAAAGGCGCCAACCTGGCGGAGATGACCGGTCTGGGCCTGCCGGTTCCCCAGGGCTTCACCATCACCACCGAAGCCTGTACCCAGTATTACGAGGACGGCCGTCAGATCAACGATGAAATCCAGGCGGAAATCATGGAATACATCGGCAAGCTGGAAGAAGTCACCGGCAAAAAGTTCGGCGACCTCCACAACCCGCTGCTGGTCTCCGTCCGCTCCGGCGCCCGCGCCTCCATGCCCGGCATGATGGACACCATCCTGAACCTGGGCC
>CAMGPO010000277.1 GCA_946060825.1 uncultured Clostridia bacterium
CCTCGTTTTCCTCATTCTGACCTCTTATTATAGTCTGAAATTCCGGGAAATACAAGAGGGTTGCCCCGTGTGCCGGGGCAGTATACAATATAAAAATAAGAAAGGGGGAGGCAGAAAGCTGAATCCCTCCACTGCTGCTGCATCGAACAGAAATACGCCGCTGAGAAAGGGCCCGCCTGCCATTGGCAGACGGGCGTTTTTCATGTTGGCCCGATTGTCATTCTGAGGAGCGCCAGCGACGAAGAATCTTTTGCAACCGGGTGCGGAAGATTCTTCGCTTCGCTCAGAATGACATCGGGAGAGAGCAACAAATCTGCGTCAAAGAGAGGGCGGCGGTGAAAAAGGCGCTGCGCATAGTTTTTGCCGGGATGGGGACACTAGGCGGGAAAGCAAGGAGGGACTGCCATGGAACGCCTGTACGCAGCGGAACTGAACGACCAAAACCTGTCTGCCATCTTCGCGGGCTGCGACGATTTCATCCGCCGGGAGCTGTGGGACGGCGGTCAGGCCGTCTATGCCTACGCCATCGACGGCCTCGTCGCCTCCGGCGATATCGGCGACTTCATCCTGAAGCCCCTGGCCGAGGGCCTGCTCTCCGGAACCCCGGAGGAGCGGTATCGCCAGGCGCTGGCGGGGCGGCTCTACAACGCCGTGGCCGAGCCGGTGGAGGAACTAAGAACGGCAGCGGAGAAGCTGGTCAACGGCTACTGCGTCCTCTGGTTCCCTGGGGGAGGGGCCGTGGCCTTCGAGGTCAAGACTTCGGTGAACCGTTCGCCCTCGCCGCCGGAGGTGGAGAACACGGTCAAGGGCGCCAAGGATGCCTTCACGGAAAACCTCCGCATCAACACCGGTCTCCTGCGCCGCCATCTGCGGACCCCGGCCCTGCGGCTGAACACCGTGACTGTCGGACGACGGAGCCTGACCAAGGTGACCGTCTGCTCCGTCGAGGGGCTGACGGACCCGGAGCTGGTGGAGCGGATCGTCTCGCGGCTGGAGGCCATCGACATCGACGGCCTCGTCTCTCCGACGGCGGTGGAGGAATACCTGACCGGCAGCCGGGAGACGGCCTTCCCCCTCCTTCAATATACGGAGCGGACCGACCGGCTGGCCCAGGGCCTGCTGGACGGGCGGGCCGCCATTCTCGTGGACGGTCTGCCCCTCGGCTACCTGCTGCCCGTGGACACCGGCTGCCTGATGCGCTCCCCGGAGGACCGGGGCATGGACTACCTCTCGGCCTCCCTCGTGCGGCTGCTGCGATGGGCGGCCCTGCTGACAGCTTTGCTGCTGCCGGGCCTCTATATCGCCCTCTCCACCTTCCAGCCGGAGATGCTGCCCACGCCCCTCCTGCGGGCCATCATCGAGAGCAAGGAGAACGTTCCATTTTCCACCGCCGTCGAGGTGCTGGGCCTGCTGCTGGCCTTCGAGCTGCTGCAGCAGGCGGGCATCCACCTGCCCCAGGCCATCGGCCAGTCGGTCTCCATCATCGGCGGCCTTGTGGTCGGCACGGCGGCGGTGGACGCCAGCCTCGTCTCTCCGGCGGCCCTGATCGTGGCGGCGGCCTCGGGTATCTGCGGCTTTGTCCTGCCGGCCCGGGACCTCTCCGACGCCGTCCGGCTCTGGCGGCTGCTGCTGGCCCTGACGGCGGCCTGTGCCGGGCTGTTCGGCCTGACCGTCGGAGCGCTGGCTTTGCTGGTACGGCTTGCGGGCCTCCAATCTCTGGGGCGGCCCTATCTGGCCGGCGCACGGCTCGTCCGGCCCCGGCTCGTCACGGAAAAATACCGCGATCCCGCCCTGCGCCCCGAGGATCTGCGGAGACAGGAGTGATCGGATGCGCGCGTTCGCGGCCCTGATGGGCCTGTTTCTGATACTCGCGGCCCTGATCTACGCCCCCGGAGCCAGGACCGACCTCGGGAGCCTGCTCCCCGTGGAGACCCTCTGCGTCACCCGGGAACGGGGCAGAGTCGTCGTGAGCGGGCGGGAGGTCTGCGGTGAGGGCCGGGATTGGGCCTCGGCCATGGAAAATTTGGAGGCCACGGCCTCCGGCACCGTCTTTCTCGAAACCGCCGATCGACTGATTGTTGCGGAGAATGCAGCGGACTGCTTCCCGGCGATCTGTCGGGACGAACGGCTTCGCCCTGCCGTCCAGCTCTACTGGCTGCGGGGCCGGGGCGGCGCGGCCCTGGAGGACTTCACTGCCGCCCACGAAAGTCCGGCCACCCTCGCGGAGCCGGAGGACATCCCCGTGATTCTGGAGGAGCATGGGAGGTACCGCCTTGGATAAATTGACTGCGGGTCAGCGGGACTGCCTGCGTTTCGGCGCGATTGCGGCCCCGATGGTCCTCGCCTGCGGCGGACGGGGGGTGCTCTGGGCCGTCCCAGCCCTGGCTCTGGCCGCCCTGGCCGACGGGGCTGTCCGCCGCCGCCTCCCGGAGGGAAAAAGTCTGGCGGCGTGCCTGCCCAAGTGGATTTTGATCGCAGAATTGCTCTTTTTGATCGTTGCCGCGGCGGCCGTCGCGGCCATGACGCCCCTGTGCTGGCCGGAAGGATCCTGGCCTCTGTTTCCCTTGGCCCTGCTGGTGCTGGCCGGAGCTTCTGCCCGACAGGGAGCCGGAGCGGCAGGACGCTGTGCCGTGCCGGTGGCCTGGGGCTGTATCTTGTTCCTGGGAGTAGTGGTGGCTGCTGCGCTGCCGGAGGCGAAGCCTGCCGCCGGAGAATGGCCCGAGGGCCTGCCG
>CAMGPO010000278.1 GCA_946060825.1 uncultured Clostridia bacterium
ATGATCCATTACAAATAATTAGGGAAGACCATAGATTAGGAGGATATACAAATGGCAAGAGTTAAGGGCGCAATGATGACCCGCAAGAGAAGAAACAAGATGCTGAAGCTGGCCTCCGGTTACTGGGGCTCCAAGTCCAAGCATTTCAAGATGGCCAAGCAGGCCGTCTATAAATCCGGCAACTACGCCTTCGTCGGCCGCAAGCTGAAGAAGAGAGACTTCCGCCGCCTGTGGATCACCCGCATCTCCGCGGCTGTCGCTCCCTACGGCATCAACTACTCCCGTTTCATGAACGGTCTGAAGAAGGCCGGCATCGAGCTGAATCGCAAGGCTCTGTCCGAGATGGCCATCGCCGATCCCGCCGCTTTCGGTGCTCTCGTCGAGACCGCCAAGAAAGCCCTGTAAGAACGCAAAAAAGCGACGAGACAGCGTCTCGTCGCTTTTTCTTTCCCCACAGGATGATGCATGGTTTCTCAGGCCGGGAACAGTCTCCGGTCGAGACCCCGGGCGGTCATGGCGCAGTAGAGGGCCGTGCCCAGCACCAGCAGCACGATGGCCTCGCCCAGGAAGACACAGAGGGCGTTGAGCAGGAATACCGGCCAGGTGAAGCCGTTCTCCCCGAAGTAGACGGCCAGCTCCCAGCCGACCAGAGGAGCGTTCCAGAGGGCCGGCATCAGCAGGCCCAGAACGGGGATCTTGCGGAGCCGGACGTTCCGCAGGAGCCACATGGATACCGTTGCCAGCAGGGTGGCGAGGGAGCCGACCACCCAGTCCAGGGGCAGGGACTGGGCCCAGCTCACGTTGTAGAGCAGGCAGCCCAGGGTCAAACCCGGGATGGCCGCCGGCGTAAAAAATGCAAAGACGCACAGAGCCTCCGACATCCGCATCTGGATGGCCATGGAGGTGGAGCCGGGCCAAAGGAGGTTCTGCGCGTAGGTCAGTACGACGTAGAGGGCGGCGAGAATGCCGCCGTAGGCGATTTTTTTTGTGTTCATGGCATAAAAATTGGGCGTACTACGCCCATCCTTTCCCTAGTTTTATTTTAAGACAGGATGGTTCCGAACTGTCTGCCCTGTGGAGCAGGGCTACTTTATCACAGAATCCGCAAAAGGTCAAGGACCGAAAGGGGGATGTCATGTACCGCACCTTGAATTCGTACCTGCGGCAGCGCTTTGGCTGCAAGGTCTACAAGCTGGCCCTGGACGGCGGCATGACCTGCCCCAACCGGGACGGCTCGCTGGGTACCCGGGGCTGCATCTTCTGCACCGGCTCCGGAGAGTTTGCCGAAGGCGGCACGGATATCGCGGCACAGTTGGAACGTGCGAAACAGCGCGTCGCCGCCAAGGCGTGCAATGGGAAATACATCGCCTACTTCCAGAGTTTCACAAACACCTATGCCCCAGTTGATTGGCTGGAGGCCCTGTTTACGGCGGCGATGAAGCCGGAGGACGTGGTGGCCCTCTCCGTCGGCACCCGGCCTGACTGTCTGCCGCCGGAGGTGCTGGACCTGCTGGAGCGTCTGAACCGCCACAAGCCGGTCTTTGTGGAGCTGGGCCTCCAGACCATCCACCCGGAGACAGCCCGCTACATCCGCCGGGGCTACGACCTGCTGGTCTACGACGAAGCCGTCCGGGCGCTGAACTCCCGGGGCATCGAGGTCGTGACCCACATGATCGCGGGCCTGCCCGGCGAGACCCGGGCCATGACCGTGGAGACCGCCCGCTACATCGGCCAGTCCGGGGCCGGCGGCATCAAAATTCACCTGCTCCACGTCCTGCGGGGCACCGACCTCGCCTCCGAATACGAGGCCGGGCGGGTGCCGGTGCTGACCATGGAGGACTACATCAAGACCGTGGCGGCCTGTCTCCGGGTGCTGCCGCCGGACATGGTGATCCACCGGCTGACCGGCGACGGCGACAAGCGCACACTGCTGGCGCCGCTGTGGAGCGCCGACAAAAAAACCGTCCTCTGCGCCCTGAACCGGGCGCTGCAGGACATCCAACAGGGGGAAGCTTTATGAAAATGACCACGCTCTGCTACCTCGAACGGGGCAGCGAATATCTGATGCTCCACCGCGTCACGAAGAAAAACGACGAGAACCATGACAAGTGGATCGGTGTCGGCGGTAAATTCGAGCCGGGCGAAAGCCCGGAGGACTGCGTGGTGCGGGAGTGCTTCGAGGAGACAGGCCTGCGGCTCACGGACTACCGCTACCGGGGCATCGTCACCTTCGTCTCCGACAAATGGGGCACCGAGTACATGCACCTCTTCACGGCAACGGGCTTTGAGGGCGAGCAGCACCCCTGCGACGAGGGCGAGCTGGCCTGGATCGACAAACGGCGGCTGCGGGAGCTGACCCTCTGGGAGGGTGACAAAATATTTCTGCGCCTGCTGGAAGAGGACGCTCCCTTCTTCTCCCTCAAACTGGTCTACCACGGCGATACGCTCACCCAGGCCGTCCTCAACGGAACGCTCATCGAATGAAGAAAATCCCCGCCATTTGGCGGGGATTTCGTCTTATTTCTCCTTGTAATAGAGCATACAGTGGCAGTAACCCTCGAAGTCCGGGTCGGCAATCTGGTCACGGAATTCCTTGCACATGCACTTGTTTTCCTCGGTCCTTGCCAGACGGCAGGGGCAGTAGCCATCCTTGGCCTTCAGGCCCTCCTTGACGGTGCGGACGACCTCGGCGTCCGCGTTCAATCGGATCTTCATGCCAGATAACCCCCTAT
>CAMGPO010000279.1 GCA_946060825.1 uncultured Clostridia bacterium
CTGTCCGTCATCGGCGGTGCCAGCATCTATGAGCTGCTGCTGCCCTACTGCGATGCGGCCTACATCCCCCGAACCCTGATCTCCCCGCCCGCCGACCGGTTCTTCCCGCATCTCGACGAGCTGCCGGGCTGGGAACTGGCAGAGGCCTCGGAAGTCCTCGAGGAAAACGGCGTCCGATTCCAGTATCTTGATTATGTGAACCGCAGCCCCCTGACCCTGTGACAAAACGCTCCCGGCGGAACCTCCGCTGGGAGCTGCTTTATATTTTATATGTAGTAGGGATCATCCGCCCACCTGGCCGGATTCTCCTCGATGTAGCGGAGAATGTCCAGAAAATCCTCCTCACAGCGGACAACGTGTTCATAATAGCCCCGCTGCCAGACCGATCCGGCCTGTTTTCCCTGCCGCTCCCACATCTTTCTCCATTCACTGGCCACGATGGATTTGTAGGCACCAACCACCCGTCCCACCGTAGGGGCGACCCTCGCGGTCGCCCGGGTTTCCGGAAGCACCAGCACAAAATGGACGTGGTTCGGCATGATGACATAGCTATCAAACGACACGTCATAGAGATCGGCAACACGGGAAAAGGCAGCCTCCGCCAGTTTCCCCAGCGGCAGAAGGTCGATGCGCGGGCGACCGCAAGGGTCGCCCCTACAGATCCTGCTCAGGGTCTGCATCCGTCCTGCCGTACAGGCCGTCACAAAGTAAGCGCCATTCTGGCTGTAATCGCAGCCGGAGAGGCGGGAATGCTTCCGCGCTTCATTCATAGAGGGCCAGGAATTCCTCGAGGCAGAGGCCGTGCTCCATGATGTAGGCCGCCGCCTCCTCTCCGACGTAGCGGAAGTGCCACGGCTCATAGATGATGCCCGTGACGTCCTCCTTGTCCCTGGGATAGCGGACGATGAAGCCGTACTCCTGACAGTGGGCACTCATCCACTGGTAGAGGGCCGTGTCTTCGAGGCTGCTGTTCTTCAGCTCATAATACTGGTCGGTGATGTCACAGGCGAGGCCGGTCTGGTGTTCGCTGGTGCCCGGTGGGGCCACGATCGTAGCCGCCATTGCCTCGTCGCCGCCGTACTGCTCCACTTTTCTATTATAAAGGTAGGCCTGGTTGGCGTAGTCCCGGTAGGCCGAGCTGAGATAGACCGACAGTCCTTCGGCCCGGGCTGCGGCAATAAAGTCTGTCAGCGGACCTGCGATTCGCTCGTCCACCGGCATCCCCTCGACCTCCGCCAGAGGCGGGGCGTACTCGCCGATGCTGTGCTCCGCGTTGGCCAGTGCCAGCTCCCAGCTCTCCGGATCCACCTCCGGCAGATCGGACGCCGTCTCCGCCTCCGGGGCCGCCGGGGTCTGGGGTTCCGTCGTCTCCTCCGGCTTCTCCGGGGCCTGCGGCTCCTCGGCCCAGGTGACCTCAATGTTGTGGGCCGTTTCCGGCGGCTCCACCTGCTCCGACAGAGCCGGGCCGCGTTCCGGCTCTTTTGCCCCACAGCCGCAGAGCAGCACCAGCAGCGCCAGCAGGAGGCAGAGCTTCTTCATCTCACTTGCCTCCCCGCAGCACGGCGCGCAGGGCCGCGATGTGTTCCGGCGTGGTGCCGCAGCAGCCGCCGGCAATGCTGGCTCCCGCCGCGATCAGCCGCTTCATGCTTTCTCCGAACGCTCCGGCCCCCATGGGGTAGACGGCATGGCCCTCGTCGTCGATGATTGGCATTCCGGCGTTGGGCTTGGCCACGATGGGAATACTGACGGCCCCCCGCAGGTTCCGGATGACGCTCTCGAGCTGGTCGGGGCCGGAGGAGCAGTTGACGCCGACGGCGTCGGCCCCCAGGGCCTCGAGGGTCTGGGCGGCCTCCAGAACGGAGCCGCCGAAGTAGAGCATCCCGTCGGAGGAGACGGAGAAGGTGCAGAGCACCGGCAGGTCGCAGACCGCCCGGGCCGCCTCCAATGCCGCCGTGGTCTCCGGCAGGCCCATCATCGTCTCGATGGCGATGGCGTCCACCCCGGCCTCCGCCAGGGCTTCGATCTGCTCCCGGTAGTTTTCCAGCATTTCCTCATAGGGGATCTCCGGCCGGCCCACGGTGGTCACATCTCCGGCCACGAAGGCCTCCCCGGCGGCAGCCCGGGAGACGGCCACCAGACGGCGGTTCAGCTCCGCCACCGGGGCCTTGCGGTAGATGTGGCTGGCCGTGAAGGTGGGGGCGTAGACGATCTGGGAACCGGCGGCCACATACCGCCGCTGCAAATCCTGCAAAACCTCCGGATGCTCCAGCACCCAGTCCTCGGAGGACACGCCTCGAGGCATACCGGCGGCCATCAGATTGCTGCCCGTGGCGCCGTCCAGAATCAGCCCCTGCTCCGCCAGGGCGCGAAATGTTTCTCGTTTCATAGTCTCTCCTTAAAGCAAGGCGGCAGGACAGCGCGCTGTCCTGCCGCAGGTGATCTCACGATCAGGCAGTGGGCTGGTTGGCAGCCTCGATAATCTTCAGGAACTTCTCGGGCACCAGGGACGCGCCGCCGATCAGGCCGCCGTCAATGTCGGGCTGGGCCAGCAGGTCGTAGGCGTTCTTGTCGTTCATGGAACCGCCGTAGAGGATGGAGGTGGCGCGGGCGATCTTGGAGCCGTAGAGCTTGCGGATGACGCTGCGGATGTTCTCGCAGACTTCTTCAGCCTGCTCGGGGGTGGCGGTACGGCCGGTGCCGATGGCCCAGATGGGCTCGT
>CAMGPO010000280.1 GCA_946060825.1 uncultured Clostridia bacterium
AGAGACGAAGAACACCACCATGGAGGAGCTGTCCGCCATGATGTTCGGCCGTCAGGTCAACTTCAAGGTGGACAAGCAGGACGCCAAACCCGGCGAGGTCGTCCTCGATGTGCAGCATGTCACCGTCCCCTCCAAGGTCCACAAGAACAACGCCGTCCGCGACGTCTCCTTCCAGGTGCGCGCCGGCGAGATCGTCTGCATTGCCGGCATCGAGGGCAACGGCCAGACTGAGTTCGGCTACGCCCTGACCGGCCTCGAAAAGCAGAGCAGCGGCACCTTTACCCTCTGCGGCCAGGACATCTCCCATGCCAACGTCCGCAGCCGCAGCAAGGCCGGCATGAGCCACATTCCCGAGGACCGCCACAAATACGGCCTCGTCCTCGACTACAGCCTTGAGCAGAATCTGGTGCTCCAGCGCTACTGGCAGCCCGAATTCCGCAAGGGCGCGTTCATCCGGTTTGACGCCGTCCGGCAGTACGCCGACCGGCTGATCGGCGAGTTTGACATTCGCTCCGGTCAGGGCGCTGTGACCACCTCCCGCAGCATGTCCGGCGGCAACCAGCAGAAGGCCATCGTGGCCCGCGAGATCGACAAGGACCCGAAGCTGCTGCTGGCCGTTCAGCCCACCCGCGGCCTCGACGTGGGCGCCATCGAATATATCCATAAGCAGCTCGTCCGCAAGCGCGACGAGGGAGCGGCCGTCCTTTTGATCTCCCTGGAGCTGGATGAGGTCATGAACCTCTCCGACCGCATCCTCGTCATGTACGAGGGCGAACTGGTGGGTGAGTTTGACCCGAAGGCCGTCACCGTGGAAGAGCTGGGCCTCTATATGGCCGGCGCCAAGAGAATGGAGATGAACGCATGAAAAAACGCCTGAATCTCCGGGGCAATCCCGGTTTTATCAGCCTGCTGGCTTCTCTGCTCTCCATTCTGGCGGGCCTGGTTTTCGGCTTCCTCCTGCTGCTGATTCTCAACCCTTCGAACGCCGCGGCCGGCATGGCCAATATGCTCACAAACGGCGTCCGCGACATGGGCAACGTGCTCTACCGCTCCACGCCGCTCATCATGACGGGCCTGTGCATCGCCTTTGCCTACAAGGTGGGCCTGTTCAACATCGGCGCCTCGGGCCAGTACACCATGGGCGCGTTCTTCGCCCTGTTCTGCGCCATCTGCCTGCAGCTCCCCTGGTTCCTCTGCCTGCTGGCCTCCATCGTCGGCGGCGCCATCTGGGGCTTCTTCCCCGGATTCTTCAAGGCCAGATTTAATGTCAATGAGGTCCTCACCGGCATCCTGTTCAACTGGATCGGCATGAATCTCGTCAACTTCCTGATCCCCAACATCACGATGCAGGGCGGTATGCTGGCCACGGACTGGGGCGGCTCCGCCTCGGACCGGACCGCGGCTCTGGCCGATGCCAATCCCTCGGCCATTCTGCCCCGTCTGGGCCTTGATAAGCTGCTGAACTACAACTACATGAATGTCGGCTTCTTCCTGGCCATCCTCGTGGCCATTCTGGCCTGGGTCGTTCTCAAGAAAACCGTTTTCGGCTATGAACTGCGGGCCTGCGGCCTCAACCGCAACGCCGCCGAATACGCCGGCATCAACGCCCACAAGAACATCGTACTCTCCATGGTCATCTCCGGCGCTTTCGCAGGTCTGGGCGGCGGATTCTACTACCTTGCCGGCGGCGGCCAGCTGAACCTGCTGCAGCAGATCAGTTCCCTGGGCTTCGACGGCATCTCCGTGGCTCTGCTCGCCAGCTGCAATCCCATCGGCTGCATCTTCAGCGCCATCTTCGTCAGCTATATCAACCTGGGCGGTATCGCCATGCAGTCCCAGGGCTACGCCACCGAGGCCACCCAGATTGTCATCTCCGTCATCATCTATCTGGCTGCCTTCAGCCTGCTGATGCAGTCCAAAATCGCAGGACTCTTCAAAAAGTCCGGCAGAAAACAGGAAAAGGAGGGCGCACAATGAACGCTGGTACCTGGGCAAGCATCATCAATCTGACCATCTGCTTTGCCATCCCGCTGATGCTCGTCGCCCTTGGCGGTATGTACTCCGAGCGCTCCGGCATCATCAACCTGGCCCTCGAGGGCATCATGGTCATGGGCGCCCTGACCGCCTGCCTCATCCTGCGCTCCATGGACATGGCCGGATGGGGCGAGACCACCGGCAAGGCCCAGCTCGGCGTGTTTCTGGCCGCTCTGGCTGCCGGCGCCACGGGTCTGGTCTTTTCCCTGCTGCTGGCCTTCGCGGCCATCAACCTCAAGGCCGACCAGACCATCGGCGGCACGGCCCTGAATATCTTCGCCCCCGCCTTCTGCATTGTTGTGGCCTGGGCCATCCAGGGTCAGGGCATCACTGACATCGCCATTCCCTCCTGGACCCGCCTCTCCCCCGACGCCATGGGCATCCCCGGCAAGGTCAACCAGGACTTCCTGCCCACGCTGTTCAAGAAATTCTACATTACCGTTCCCCTGGCCGTCGCCCTCTTTCTGATTGCCTGGATCGTTCTCTACTACACCCGCTTCGGTCTGCGGCTGCGAGCCTGCGGCGAACATCCCCAGGCAGCCGACTCCGTGGGCATCAACGTCTACAAGATGCGCTACGCCGGCGTCATGATCTCCGGCTTCCTTGGTGGCGTCGGCGGTCTCGCCTACGTCCTCGTGGCAGGCACCTCTTTCTCCGCCACCGTCGGCGGCTACGGCTTCCT
>CAMGPO010000281.1 GCA_946060825.1 uncultured Clostridia bacterium
TCCCCACCAAGAAGAGCCAGATCTTCTCCACCGCCGCCGACGGCCAGACCTCCGTCGAGGTCCATGTGCTGCAGGGCGAGCGTGAGATGGCCGCCTATAACAAGACCCTCGGCAAATTCCAGCTGACCGGCATCGCTCCGGCCCCCCGCGGCGTGCCGCAGATCGAGGTCACCTTCGACATCGACGCCAACGGTATCGTGAACGTCTCCGCCAAGGATATGGGCACCGGCAAGGAGCAGGCCATTACCATCACCTCCTCCACCAACCTGTCCAAGGAGGATATCGACAAGGCCGTCCGTGAGGCCGAGCAGTACGCTGCCGAGGACAAGGCCCGCAAGGACGAGGTCGACGCCCACAACGCCGCCGACCAGATGATCTACCAGACCGAAAAGACCCTCGGCGAGCTGGGCGACAAGATCTCCGACTCCGAGAAGGCTCCCATCCAGGCCGCCGTCGAGGCCCTGAAGGAAAAGAACAAGGGCAACGACGTCGAGGCCATCAAGGCCGCCACGGAGGAAGTCCAGAAGGCCTTCTACGCCGTCTCCGAAAAGCTGTACCAGCAGCAGGCTCCGCAGGGCGATCCCACCGGCGGCGCAGGCTTCAATGGCGGCGCCCAGGGCGGTGACGACAACGTGGTCGACGCTGACTATGAGGTCGTGGACGACAACAAGTAAGCAAACATTCAGCCGCTCGGGAGGGCCAATGCGCCCTCCCATACGGCGTTATTCCGAGAAAAGCCCCGAGTGTGAGGTGAAGTCTCATGGCAAGTGAGAACAAACGAGATTATTACGAGGTGCTGGGCGTAGACAAGAACGCCTCACCGGACGAGATCAAAAAGGCCTACCGCAAGCTGGCCATGAAATACCACCCGGACCAGAATCCGGGCGACAAGAGTGCCGAGGAGAAATTCAAGGAGGTCAACGAGGCCTACGAAATTCTCTCCGACGCCGACAAGAAATCCCGCTATGACCAGTTCGGCTTTGCGGGCGTCGATCCCAACTACGGCGCCGGAGGCGGCGGAGGCTTTGATGGCTTCTCCGGCTTCGGCGGTTTCGGCGACATCTTCTCCGACCTGTTCGGCGGCGGCTTCGGCGGCGGTTTCGGCGGCAGTCAGGCCAATGCGCCCCGTCAGGGCGAGAACGTCAGCGCCCAGGTCACGATCACCTTTGAGGAAGCGGCCAAGGGCTGCCAGAAGGAAATCAACATCAGCCGGATTGAGAACTGCCGCACCTGCGGCGGCAGCGGCGCGAAGGAGGGCACCCAGCCGGAGACCTGCCCGGTTTGCCACGGCACCGGTACCGTCCGCACGACCCGCCAGACGGCCTTCGGTACATTCGCCCAGCAGTCTGCCTGCACCAAGTGCGGCGGCAAGGGCAAAATCATTCAGGATCCCTGCCCCACCTGCCGCGGCAAGGGCAAGGTCCGCGTCAACAAGAAGATCACCGTGAAGATTCCCGCCGGCATCGACAACGGCCAGGCCGTCCGGGCCCGCGGTGAGGGCAACATGGGCGCCAACGGCGGCCCCAGCGGCGACGCCATCGTCAGCGTTGTGGTGAAGCCTCACGAGATCTTTGAGCGGGACGGCGCCAACGTCCTGTGTGAAATGCCGATCACCTTCGCCCAGGCAGCCCTGGGCGCGGAGATCGAGGTTCCGACTCTGGACGGCAAGGTGCGTTACCGGGTTCCCGAGGGTACCCAGAGCGGCACAACCTTCCGCTTCAAGGGCAAGGGTATGCCCTACGTTGGCTACAAGAACCGGGGCGACCAGCTCGTCACCGTCATCGTAGAGGTTCCCACGAGGCTGACCAGAGAACAGAAGGAGCTTCTGAAAAAGTTCGACGAGGCCGCCGAGGGCGCCAACTCGAAGAAAAAGACCTTCGCGGAAAAGATGAAAAAGCTCTTCGAGCAATAAAGATCCGCGGCATGACAACGGTCATGCCGCGGCTTTTGTTTTCCCGGCGGTTTATTTGTTCCTTGCCCCGCGGAGCTCGATGATCTGGTCCCGCAGGACGGCGGCGTACTCGTACTCCATCATCCGGGCAGCCTTCTTCATTTCCTTCTCGAGACGCTCGATCTCCCGCTCCCGCTCTTTGGCTGTCATCTTCCCGCCGTCCTTGCGGTAGCCCTCGCCGGCCTCCTTGGAGATCTCGATCAGCTCCTGAATCGGCTTGACGATGGTCTTCGGCGTGATGCCGTGGGCCTCGTTGTAGGCCATCTGGATGCCGCGGCGGCGCTCCGTCTCGTCGATGGCCGCCCGCATGGCCGCCGTGATCTTGTCGGCGTACATGATAACCCGGCCGCCGGCATTCCGGGCCGCCCGGCCGATGGTCTGGATCAGGCTCGTCTCCGACCGGAGGAAGCCCTCCTTGTCGGCGTCGAGAATGGCGATCAGGCTGACCTCTGGCAGGTCCAAGCCCTCGCGCAGCAGGTTGATTCCCACGAGGACGTCGAACTTGGCCATGCGCAGGTCCCGGATGATCTCCATCCGCTCCATCGCGCCGATATCCGAGTGCATATACCGGACGCGGATGCCCACGTTTTGGAGGTAGGTGGTCAGATCCTCGGCCATCTTCTTGGTCAGGGTTGTGACGAGGACCCGCTCGCCGCCGGAGACGACCTGATTGATCTCGCCGATCAGGTCGTCGATCTGGCCGTCGATGGGCCGGACAAATACCTCCGGGTCCAGCAGGCCCGTGGGCCGGATGACCTGCTC
>CAMGPO010000282.1 GCA_946060825.1 uncultured Clostridia bacterium
CCCGCTGTACGGCTATCCGGTGGAGGACGACTATGTCATGAACGGCAAGGCCGCCATCCTCTGTGATCTCAACTCCGACACCATTCTCTACACTCTGAATCCGGACGAGAAGGTCTACCCCGCCAGCCTGACGAAGCTGATGTCCAGTCTGATTATCCTGGAGAACGGGAACCTGGAGGACATGGTGACGGTGAGCAGCAATGCGCTCAATAATATCTCCGCCCGTACCGGCGACCTGAGCATCGGAGAAACGCTGTCCCTCTATGATCTTCTGCATTGCATTCTGATTTCCTCCTCAAACGAGGGCTGCTATGCCGCCGCGGAGCATATCGCCGGATCGGAAGCGGCATTTGTGGAGCTGATGAACGCCAAGGCTGCCGAGCTGGGCTGCACCGGTACCCACTTTGCCAACGCCCATGGTCTGCATGACGAGGATCACTATACCACAGCCCGGGATCTCATGCGCATTACCAAGGCAGTTCTGGCAGAGGACACCCTGCGGGAGATCGTGTTTTCGACCACCTATGAAATGCCGGAAACCAATATGCACCCGGCGCACACGATCTACACCACCAATTATATGACCAGTACCGATCAGTCCCGCAAGTATTACTACAGCCTGGCCAAGGGTGTTAAGACGGGCTATACCAGCAGCGCCGGCCGCTGCCTGATCGTCACGGCGGAAAAAAACAATCTGGATCTGCTGGCCATTGTCCTCGGCTGTCAGACCACGGAGGATGAAAACGGCGAATATGTGCTCCACAGCTTCCCAGAAGCGAAAGCGCTGTTTGAATATGGATTCGACCATTTTGACTATGCGACAGTACTCTCTCCCCTGGTTCCCATCGCGGAAGCAGACGTCTCCGGCGGAACCGGAAACGCAGTCGTCGTCGCGCCGACAGAAACGTGTTCCATCGTCCTGCCCAAGGATTATGACCCGGATGACATTTCGCTGCAAATCAGCCTCATGGACGGGGACGCCATTGACGCGCCCTTTGCCTCCGGCGAGGTGATGGGCACCGTGGCAGTCAGCTATCGGGGCAAGCTGATGCTGACCACCGATATCGCGCCGATCTCTTCCATGGAGGCCGGCGGCAGCTTCCACTCCGAGACCCAGATCAGTGAACCGGACACGCCGCTGGAAGAACACCGCTCCGGTATCTCCATCTGGATCGTGCTCCTGATTCTTGCAGGGCTGTTCCTGGCATTCTATCTGCTCAGCTATCTCTACCACAACATCACACGCGCAAAACCACAGGCCAAATCTGTAAGACCAACCCGGATCCAGAAGTCAAAGACCGGAAACGGACGTGCCAAAAAAGTTTCCGGACAGGCAAAATCCAACACGAAACGCAAAAGAAGGTGAGCCGATGAACTGGGAAACACTGGAACAGCAGTGCTGCAGCTGCCATCGCTGTCCTCTGGCGGAGACGCGCCACCATGTCGTATTCGGCGCCGGTCCGAAGAACACCCCGGTCCTGTTTGTCGGTGAAGGCCCCGGCCAGCAGGAAGATTTGCAGGGAGAACCCTTTGTCGGCCCTGCCGGCCATCTGCTGGATGATATGCTCTCCATCATCGACCTTGGCCGTCACAACTGCTATATCACCAACGTGGTCAAATGCCGCCCGCCCCAGAACCGGGACCCGTTTCAGTCGGAGCGGGATGCCTGCATTCCCTTTCTGCGTGGCCAGTTCCAGCTTCTGCGGCCTAAACTTCTGATTTGCCTTGGGCGGATCGCCGCATCTTCCCTGATCCATGAAGACTACCGTATTACCCGCGAGCACGGACAATGGGTGGAGCGCGGCGGTGTATGGATGACTGCCATTTATCACCCCTCTGCCCTGCTCCGGGATCCGGCCCGCCGGCCGGAGGCTTTTCGTGATCTTCTGCTCATCCGTGAAAAACTGCAGGAGGTTTGTCCGGAATTCTATGCTTCTCAGCAAATCTGAACGGGACAGCGTAACCGCTGCCCCGTTTTTTTATTTTTCAGTTGACTTTTTCCGAGGGATTCCTATAATGTATTCTGCAAAAAAGGAATAAGGAAGAAGAAACACGATGAAACCAAACTATGTCGATCAATGCCTCAACTTCTGCTGCGGCATTGCACGGGAACTGGTGCGCAACGGTGCGGAGATGTACCGTGTGGAGGAATCCGCCCGGCGGATCCTTGACGCCTATGGCTTTGAAAGTCCAGAGGTATTTGCCATTCCCGCCTGTATTTTAATCACAGTGCAGTCGGATGGGCACAACTACACCAAATCAGTGCGCATCCACAGCTCCGCCAACAATCTGGACAAGCTGGAAAAGCTCAACAGTCTCTGTCGCCAGGTCTGCTTGGAGCACACTGCCCTCCCGGATGCCGATTCCAGGCTGCGGGAAATCATGACTGAGCCGAACTATCCTCTGGCAATCAGCTATCTTGGTTACGGCAGCGTCGCCTTTTTCTTCACACTGCTCTTTGGCGGCGTTCTCTTTGACGCGGCAGTCTCCTTTGTCTGCGGCCTGATTGTCAAACTCACGACGAGCAAGCTGACAAAAATGAACGCCAACGTCTTTTTTGTCAACCTGATCGCCAGTATGTTCCTCGTTACGGTTCCTGTCTTTCTGCGCTTTCTTGTCGTGCCGGTCCATCCGGACAAGGTCATCATCGGCGCAATTATGCTGCTGGTACCAGGCGTAGCGATCACCAATGTCATGCGGGACGTCATTGTCG
>CAMGPO010000283.1 GCA_946060825.1 uncultured Clostridia bacterium
GAGGAGGGGACGGGCGGCTGGTGCGTCATGCCGGTCTTTGGCGGCGGCACGAGCTGCAGCGAGTTTGAATTTCTGACCGGCTGCTCGATGCGGTTCCTCGAGGGCGGCATTGCCCCCTATCAGCAGTATATCCACCGGGAGACAGAGGGCCTGATCTCTGAGGTGACGGCCCAGGCCGATTATTCCGCCTATGCGGTGCATCCCGCCGAGGCCAACAACTGGGGCCGCCGGAACTGCTACCCGCTGCTGGGCTTCGACCGCTTCCTCAGCATCGAGAGCGAGGAATTTGAGGATGCGGAACGGATGCGGAGCTGGATCACCGACCGCTGGCTCTTCTCTGTGATGGAACCGCTGATCGCGGCGGAGGGGCCGTCCGTCCTGTTCTCCGTCACCATGCAGTGCCACGGCGGCTATACGACCGCCGGTTTTGCAAGCACCGTCTTGCTCTCCGGCCTCTCCCGGGCCTATTCCGACGTGGAGCAGTACCTGACCTGCGCCAGAGAGACGGACGCCGCCATCGGCGAGCTGCTGGATTCCCTGCGGGATTCGGCGGAGCCGGTGATCGTGCTGATCTTCGGCGACCATCTGCCCGCCCTGGACGAGGACTTCTACGCGGAGCTGACGGCGGGGGAGACTGACCCGGTGCAGGCGGCCCTTGGCACCTATGAGACGCCATACCTGCTCTGGTCGAACTGCGGGGCCGACTTTTCCGCAGTACCGGAGCTGGTCAGCATCAATTTCCTCTATCCCTATGTGATGGAGGCGGCAGGTCTGGAGCTGAGCAGCTATGCCCGTTTCCTCTACGACCTGTCGCAGGAATACCCGGTGGTGTCCCGCAGCGGCATCGTCGACGCGGAAGGGGCGCTGTGCGACCCCGGGACCGACGGGGCGTGCAGCAGCGCGATCCACGAATACGAGCTGGTACAATATAACAGGCTGCGCGGCAAATAACGCCGCGAGAAAAAGAAACTTGGAGGTATGACATGAACTATCAGGAACTGTATGACCTTTGGGTCGAAAAAGCCGCTGGCAACGAAGAAATCGCCGCGGAGCTGGCCGCCGTCCGCGGTCAGGACAAGGAAATTGAAGACCGCTTCTACCGGGAACTGGAATTCGGCACCGCCGGATTGCGGGGCGTCCTCGGCGCAGGCACCAACCGCATGAACGTCTACACCGTCGGCCGGGCGACCCAGGGCTACTGCGACTATCTGAAGGCCGCGGAGGCCGCGCCCTCGGTGGCCATCGCCTACGACAGCCGCCACAAGTCCACGGAGTTCGCGGAGCATGCCGCGTCCATCTTCGCCGCCAACGGCATCCACGTCTACCTCTACCGGCAGCTCATGCCCACGCCCTGCCTCTCTTTCGCGGTGCGGTATTTCCACTGCAGCGGCGGCGTCAACGTGACCGCCAGCCACAACCCCTCCAAGTACAACGGCTATAAGGTCTACGGCCCCGACGGCTGCCAGATCACTGAGGTTGCCGCCAAGGACATCCTGGGCCGCATTGCGGAGACGGACACCTTCGCCGGCGTCAAGACCGTGCCCTTCGCCGAGGCGCTGGAGCAGGGCACCGTGGAGTACATCGGCCAGGACTGCATCGACGCCTACCTGAAAGCCATCGGCGGCGAGTCCCTGCTGCCGAAAGACGCGCCCCGGGATCTCAAGATCGTCTACACGCCCCTGAACGGCGCCGGCATCAGCTGTGTGCCCGACTGCCTGAACCAGAATGGTTTCCATAATATCACCATTCCCGAGGCCCAGAAGAGCCCCAACGGCGATTTCCCGACCTGTCCCTATCCGAATCCGGAGATCCGACAGGCCCTCGATGTGGCCATTGCCTGCGCCGAAGAGACGGGGGCCGAGTTCGTGCTGGCCACCGACCCGGACTGCGACCGCGTCGGCACTGCCATCAAGGCCGGCGGCGAGTACCACCTCATCACCGGCAACCAGATGGGTGTCCTGCTGCTGGACTACATCTGCCGCATGAAGCTGGAGAGCGGTACCATGCCGAAGGATCCCGTGGCCGTTAAAACCATCGTTACCACCAAGCTCTGTGAGAACGTGGCCGCCCATTACGGCGTGGAGCTGCGCAACGTCCTGACCGGCTTCAAGTACATCGGCGAGCAGATCCGCGGCCTCGAGGAGATCGGTCAGGAGGACCGCTTCCTGCTGGGCTACGAGGAGAGCTACGGCTACCTGACCTGTCCCCAGGTCCGCGATAAGGACGCCGTCAACGCCTCGCTGCTGATCTGCGAGATGGTCTGCTGGTACAAGAACCAGGGCAAGAACCTGGTGGACGGCCTGCAGGAGATCTACGAGAAGTTCGGCTACTACACCGACAAGGTGCTGAACTTCGTCTTTGAGGGCGCTGCCGGCTTCCAGACCATGCAGGGCCTGATGGCCGCCCTCCGCACCGACCCGATCACCGAGGCGGCCGGCTTCGCCGTTGAGTCCGCCACGGACTATAAGAACGACGAGACGGGCCTGCCCAAGTCCAATGTCATGCAGTACCAGCTGGCCGGCGGAACTGTCGCCACCGTCCGTCCCTCCGGCACGGAGCCGAAGCTGAAGGTCTACCTCTCCGCCTGCGGCAGCAGCGCCGAGGAGAGCGCCGCCGTCGTTGGCAAGCTCGAAGCCTTCGTCAACGGCTGGATCGAGGCCCATAAATAAATAAAAACCCCGACGGAGCCGCAGAACACT
>CAMGPO010000284.1 GCA_946060825.1 uncultured Clostridia bacterium
TTGGCAAGGAATGCCACAACGACTGCGCCATCAAGGCGGCCACCGGCACCTGTGTCATGCCCACGGACGGCATCTTCGCCGTCGTGGTGGAGGAAGGCACCATTCGTCCCGGCGACGGGATTTCCATCGAGGAGGAACAGAGATGAAGCTGATTCCGGTTCAGGAAGCGGTAGGGCAGGTGCTCTGCCATGATATGACACAGATTATCCCCGGGGAGTTCAAGGGGGCGCGGTTTCGCAAGGGCCACGTCGTCACAGAGGAGGACATCCCTGTTCTGCTCTCCATGGGGAAGGAGAATCTCTACGTCTGGGAAATGAAGCCCGGCATTCTCCATGAGAACGAGGCCGCCGAGCGGCTCTGCGCCCTCTGTCTCGGTGACGGCATGGCCCGCAGCGAGGTCAAAGAGGGAAAAATCGAGATCACAGCGGAGCGGGAGGGCCTGTTCCGCGTTCGCTCAGAACAGCTGGTGGCCGTCAACTCCATTGACGAGATCATGATCGCCACCCGCCGCGGCAACACGGCTGTCCATCCCGGCGACAAGCTCTGCGGCACCCGGGTTATCCCCCTGGTGATCGGGGAGGAGAAGCTGACAGCCGCAGAGGAGGCCGCCGGGACGGAGCCGCTGCTGGAGATCCTGCCCTACAAGCTGAAAAAAGCGGCGGTCATCACCACCGGAAGCGAGGTCTACCACGGCCGCATTGAGGACAAATTCACGCCGGTTTTGGTGAAGAAGCTGGCCGCCTTCGGTATTGAAGTGACGGAGCACATCACCGTAGACGACGGCATGGACCACATCTGCGACGCCATCGAAGCAGTGCGGGCGAAGGACGTTGACCTGATCCTCTGCACCGGCGGCATGAGCGTCGACCCCGACGACAATACCCCCGGCGCCATCAAGGCCAGCGGGGCGAGAATTGTGACCTACGGCGCGCCGGTGCTGCCGGGCGCCATGATCCTCCTGGGCTATTATGAGGACGGAACGCCCGTTCTGGGGCTGCCGGGCTGCGTCATGTACGCCGCTGCCACGATCTTCGACCTGGTGCTGCCCCGGATCGCCGCCGGCGTGCCTCTTGAAAAGCGGGATTTCGTCGTGCTGGGCGAGGGCGGCCTCTGCCTGGGCTGCAAGCCCTGTCATTACCCGAACTGTCCCTTCGGCAGATAAGAATTGGAGCGATCAAAATCATGGAAGGAAGCTATCAGAAGCAGGTCATTATCACGCCCAGCCGGTGTGATGCCACGTCCCGCCTGAGTCTCCACAGCATCTTCGTCCTGTTCCAGGACATCGCCTCGGAGCACGCCGAGTCCCTGGGCATCGGCGGCATTGCCCTGGCGCAAAAGGGCCTGTTCTGGCTCACCGTCCGCACCCGGGTCAGGGTCTACAGCCGCCCCCGGATGATGGAGGAGGCCACGGTGCAGACCTGGCTCGGCAAATTTGCCCCCGGCGATCTCCGGACGGACCGGTATTACCGTCTCACCTGCGGCGATCGCCTGGTGGCAGAGGGCCGGACCGAATGGGCGATTCTCCGCCTCGCGGACAACAGCGTGGTCCGGATGCGGGAGGTTGGAATGCCGGACGTGGAGATTTTGGAGGAGACGGTCTGCGACGCTCCCTTCTCCCGGTTCCGCGCTGATTTTGCGGAGGATGATTTCTCCATGGAGCATATCGTGCGGCCCTCCGATGTGGATCTGGGCCAGCACATGAACAACACGGCCTACGTCCGCACGATCCTCGACACCTTCACGGTGCCCGAGCTGAAAAGCCTGAGACCGGCAGAGCTGGAGATCTGTTTCCGCCAGCCCTGCTTCGGCGGCCAGAGCCTGACGGTTCGCCGCAAGGCGGTAGAGGGCGGCTGGCTCTTTGCTGTCCTGCACCCAGACGGCAAGCAGGCGGCCCTGGCTCAACTGCTGACGCAGCCTGAATGACCGGATTACGTCCAATGACATTCTGAGGGAGCAAAAGCGACCGAAGAATCTTCTCCGGCCTGCCTGCAAACGATTCTTCGCTTCGCTCAGAATGACAATTTGCGCTGAAAAAAGAACCTCCCGCGGGAGGTTCTTTTTTGCTGATGCCGTTTTGATGCCGTTTCGCGGCAAAGCCGATTGCATTGTTCCGTATCATAACCCTGCAATTTCAAAAGAAAGCGTGTGAATGCAATGACAGAGTTGGTACGGAATCTGGAAGAATACGAGGCCTTTGTCCAGGGTCACCCCAAGGGACATTTTATGCAAAGCTCTCTCTGGGCGAAGCAAAAGCCCCAGTGGGACTGGGAAGCCCTGGTGTCCCGGGACGAGGCGGGGAACATCCGGGGAAGTCTGGCCCTGCTGTTCCGCCGCATCGGCCCCTGGATGATGGCCTATGGCTGCCGCGGCCCGGTCTGCGACCCCGGCGATGAAGCCACGCTCAAGGAGCTGTGTGTCGCGGCCAGGGCCCTGGCCCAATCCCGCAGGACGACTGTCCTGCGGATGGATCCTGATATCCCGGCGGAAAACCGCGAATTCGCGGCCGCCCTCCGCGCCATGGGCTTTGCGCCCAAGGCCGGAACGAACCGCGACCAGATCCAGCCCCGCTGGATCTACCGCCTCAGCCTGGAGGGGAAAGACGAGGAGGCCCTCCTGGCGGGCTTCCACCCCAAGACCCGCTACAACACCCGTCTGGCTGCCCGCAAGGGCGTGGAGATCCGCATCTGCGGCGAG
>CAMGPO010000285.1 GCA_946060825.1 uncultured Clostridia bacterium
GGTTTTCAGAAACTTATCCCTGGTATTTCTTGACTTGGAAAGCCGATGAAGTGTATAATGGGCAGGCATGGAGGTGATGACATGGATCCAAAAGGAAAAGAAGCCATGACGGCAGCGATCCGGTCATTCCGTCTGCCCCGGTATGAGGAGATTCCCAACGTGGGGCTTTATCTGGAGCAGACAACAACATATCTTGCGGAATATCTGTCGCCGCTGCGGGACGTGACGATTACGGCGTCGATGATCAGCAACTATGTCAAAATGGGGCTGGTAGCCAGCCCAATCAAAAAACGGTACTCCCGGGAGCAGATCGCCTACCTGATGTTTATTGCGGTCATCAAGACCGTGCTGTCCATGGAGGACATCCGCCTGTTTCTGGAGCTGCAGCGGCGCACCTATGACTGCCCCGTCGCCTATGAGTATTTCCGGAGCGAGCTGGAAAATGTGCTTCGGTACGTCTTTGGCATCAAGGACGAGGTGGACAATGTCGGCGTGGACAGCACCGACGAGAAGATCATGCTGCGCAACACCATCATCACCGTGGCCCACAAGGTCTACGTCGACCAGTGCTTCCTGGAGCTGCGGCAGATGGAGGAGGAAAAGGGCCATGTATGAGCTGATACAGGCCGCGGGGAACAGCTATTATCTCGACTGTCCGGCCAAGATCGGTCTGGTGCGGCTCTCCGAGCAGGACGTCTGCCTGATCGACAGCGGCAGCGACAAGGACGCCGGCCGGAAGGTGCGGCAACTTCTGGACAGACAGGGCTGGCGCCTCGCCGCCATCTACAACACTCATTCCCACGCAGACCACATTGGCGGCAACGCCTATCTGCAGGCCCAGACCAGCTGCCCCATCTATGCCCCGGGCATTGACCGCTGCTTCACCGAGTATCCGATCCTGGAGCCGGCCTTTCTCTACGGCGGCTGCCCGCCCCAGAGCCTGCGCCACAAGTTCCTGCTGGCCAAGGAGAGCCCGGCCCAGCTTCTGACGGAGGCGTCCCTCCCGGCGGGCATGACTCCTGTGCCCCTGCCGGGCCACAGCTTCGACATGATGGGCTTCCGCACCGCCGACGGCGTGGTCTATCTGGCCGACTGCCTTTCCAGCCGGGAGACGCTGGAAAAATACCGCATCGGCTTCCTCTACGACGTCGGGGCGGCCCTCGACACCCTGGAGCGAGTCTGCGCCATGGAGGCCGCCTGTTTCGTCCCGGCCCACGCCCCGGCAACGGAGGACATCGCGCCCCTGGCCCAGTACAACATCGACCAGATTCACGCCGTGGCGGAGACGATCCTGGCCCTCTGCCGGGAGCCGCAGACCTTTGAAGAACTGCTGCGGCGGCTCTTCCTCGACTTTGATCTGACCATGACCATGGAGCAGTACGCCCTGGTGGGCAGCACCATCCGCTCTTACCTCACCTGGCTCAGCCGGGATAAGCGTCTGGAACCGGCAATTGAGGACGCCCGTCTGCTCTGGCGCACGATCTTATCTTAACGGAGGTATGAATATGCTGTTTCCCGAAAAAAAGCTGGGCTTCGGCCTGATGCGCCTGCCCCTGACCGACGACGGTGTCATCGACCTTACACGGGTCTGCCGGATGGTGGACGAGTTTCTGGCCGCCGGCTTCACCTACTTCGATACGGCCTACGGCTATCACGAGGGCAAATCCGAGCCGACCGTCCGCAAGGCCCTGGTCGAGCGACATCCCCGCGACGCCTTCACTTTGGCCACAAAACTGCCGGCCTGGTTCCTCAAGGGGCCGGAGTCGGTGCAGCAGATCTTTGATGAGCAGCTCGAGCGGACGGGAGCCGGGTACTTCGACTATTATCTGCTCCACGCCGTGGACAGCGAAAACGTCCGAATCTACGACCGCTACGACTGCTGGAACTGGGCCCTGCGGATGCGTCGTGAAGGGCGAATCCGCCACTTCGGCTTCTCCTTCCACGACACCGCCGCCGTTCTGGACGAACTGCTGACGAAGCACCCGGAGGTGGACTTCGTCCAGCTCCAGCTCAACTACCTCGACTGGGACAACGAGCTGGTGCAGTCCGCCGCCTGCTATGAGACGGCGGCCCGCCACGGCGTCCCCGTGGTGGTCATGGAGCCGGTCAAGGGCGGCACTCTGGCCACGCTGCCGGAGGACGCGGCGAAGATCCTGCGGGACTATGCGCCCGGCGCCTCCCTGCCCTCCTGGGCCATCCGGTTCTGCGCCTCCCTCGATAACGTGAAGATGGTACTCAGTGGTATGTCCAACGAGGCCCAGCTGTCCGACAACCTCCGCACCATGTCCGACTTCCACCCCCTGACGGAGGAGGAACGGGAGCTGCTCCGCCGGGCCGCCGACAAGCTGCGGGACCTGGCCATGGTGCCCTGTACCGCCTGCCGCTACTGCGAGGAGGGTTGTCCCCAGGGCATCCATATCCCCGACCTGATCCGCTGCCTGAACCACCGGAAGGTCTACGGCAAGAGCGGTGACCTGAAGGAGCGCTACCAGCAGTTTGCTGCCCAGGGTGCGCCGGCCTCGGCCTGCATCGGCTGCGGCCAGTGCGAGGGCGTCTGTCCCCAGCATCTGCCGGTTCCGGAGATCCTCCGGGAGACCGCCGAAGCCTTCGAGGGCTGAACCTGTCAATTACCCGCACCCCGCCGGTTTTAATCACCGGCGGGGTGTTTTTATTTTTCTAAAAA
>CAMGPO010000286.1 GCA_946060825.1 uncultured Clostridia bacterium
GGCCTGACCGGCCGCAAGATCATCGTCGACACCTACGGCGGCTACTTCTCCCACGGCGGCGGCGCCTTCTCCGGCAAGGATCCGACGAAGGTGGACCGCAGCGCCGCCTACATGGCCCGTTACATCGCCAAGAACATTGTCGCCGCCGGTCTGGCTGACAAGTGCCAAATCGAGCTGGCCTATGCCATCGGCGTGGCCCAGCCTGTCTCCGTCCTGGTGGAGACCTTCGGCACCGGCAAGCTGGCGGACGATAAGCTGGCTGACCTGGTCCGCCGCTGCTTCGATCTTCGTCCTGCGGCCATCATTTCGGCCCTGGACCTCCGGCGGCCCATCTATCAGCAGACCGCGGCCTTTGGCCACTTCGGCCGCCCCGACCTCGATCTGCCCTGGGAAAAGACCGACCGCGTCGAACAGCTCCTGGCGAACCAATAAGCAAGCGTCAGCGCCCCGATCCGGGGCGCTGTTTTCATAGGATTGTATTGATAATCCACAGGGCCTGTGGTATGATGGATCCGCACCCGGGAAGCGCGGGAAAGTCCGCAGCTTTCTGCGGGTGGTACCCTGGCAGATCACTGCCGCTTCGACGAAACGCGGGCGGCATGGCGAATGAAACAGGTTTGAAACCGGTCGCGTGTTCGGAATGAATTTCCCGGAAAAGAGGAGTGTCATGAACAAACGGAACGATGTGGTTCTATCGGACTTTGGAAAGCTCTGCAGTCCTGCCAGCGCGTTGTCGCCTGTGCGCACTGCGACACAATGGGAGCTGATGCCTTATGAGACGACCGACGGCTATCAGGGCTCCATGCTGGTCAACCTGAAGGGCGGAACGCCCCCTCCGGTGACGATTTCGCCGGAGCTGAGCGGCTGGTATGCGATTTTTGTCTGCATCGGCGCCTATGCCAACTGGGGTGCGGTCAACTCGCACATCAATCTCTGTCTGACGCGGGACGGTGCGCCCTCCAACTTCTCGCCGGCCTGCGGCGGGCAGGATATGCTGGAGGAGTCCTTCTGGAAGTGCGCCGACATGACCGGGCAGAGCGTCACGATCTCCAAGTTCGGCGGCGAACCCCTCGAGGATGCGATCCTCGCCTGGCTGCGTTTTGTCCCGCTGACCGAGGAAGAGGCGGCCCGGTACCAGTATGAGACCACCCGGAAGGACACCAAGGTGATCTATGCCACACATGACATGCACGGCATGGTGGGGCTCTACTGTCCCGAGGATCCCAAGGATTGGTGCTGTATTCTGGAAAACTACCGGGACAGCGACGTCCGGTGCGTATCCATGGAGAATATTTTCATCTTCAACGGCGAGATCCAGCCCGGACAGAATCCTTCGACCTATCCCTTCTTCCGAGCGTGCGACCGTCTGATCCAGCAGCGCCTGACCAGGTACTATACGGACGAGCTGATGGCGACCCTCTTTGACTACGGCCATAAAATGGGGCTGGAGATGTATTACAGCCTGAGAATGGGCTTCTGGGGCATTGAGTTCCCCTTTGACCAGTTCTATTTTGACGTGAAATTTGTCAAGGAGCATCCCCAGCTCCGCTGCCGGAACCGGGACGGAGAAATGATCCACCGGATGTCCTACGTCTATCCGGAGGTTCAGGACTATATGCTGGATCAGTTCTCCCACATGGCGGAGTCCGATTGTGACGGCGTGGAAATGCTCCTGAACCGCGGGGCGCCCTTCGTCCTGTTTGAGCCGCCGTTTGTGGAGGCCTTCCGGGAGAAATACGGCGTGGATCCCTGCCTGCTGCCACTGGAGGATCCGCGGGTACAGTCCATGCACTGTGAGATCATGACGGGCTTCGTCCGCCGGTTGCGCGAGCGTCTGGATCGGGAGCGCGCGGAACGGGGACAGAAGCGGATCAAGATCATTGCCCGCGGCCTGCTGAACCTCTCGGACAATCTGGTGCAGGGAATTGACCTCGAGGAATGGGCCAAAGAGGGCCTGATCGACGCGGTCATCAGCTACCCGGTTCAGCTCAGAGAAAACCTGACCGGCGACGTCTGGCAGGAGGAGCATCCGGATCTGCTGGATCTGGAAAAATACCACAGGCTGGCGGCAACGGCCGTGCCGCCGCTGACGGAATCCTTCGGCGATTTCCGGTTTGCGGGCACCGAGCCCAGCGCATTCACCAAGCGGTTCTATGTCCCGGTGGAGGAGCGGGTGCGCCAGTTCCAGGCGCTGGAGGAGCAGTATGGCGTCGAGGTCTATCACGACATCATGCCGCGCCAGTTGACGCCGCAGGAATACAAGCAGCGGGCTCTGGAGCTCTATCGCGCCGGCGCCAGGCGGATCTCCCTGTGGGATACATACAGCCGCGTTCCGGTTCGCTCCAGGTGGTATTATGCCGCCCGTCTGGGCCATGCGCAGGAGCTTGAGACGATGCCGACCGGCGAGAACGTCATGACCAGTATTCACTATATCTCCAAAATCGGCGGAATCAACTGAAACCTCTATGCACCCAGAGGGTAGCGATTTTTGGATAGTCGAAAACAACACAGCTCCGGACGGCGCTTTGCCGTCCGGAGCTGTGTTTGTTATGAACGGTTCATTGGTGCTTTTTCAGCACGGCGGCAATCCGCTCCAATGCTTCCATCAACACGGGCTGCGGCGTGCCGAAACACATCCGCAGGTTGTTGTGGCCCGGCATGGGGTTATACTGAGC
>CAMGPO010000287.1 GCA_946060825.1 uncultured Clostridia bacterium
CTCAGAATGAGAAAAACGAGGTAGTTTTATGGCAGATGTGATTGCGGCGGTGGCCACGGGCAAAAGCCCCTGCGCCATCGGAATTCTGCGTCTCTCCGGCGACGGAGCGGCAGAGGTCTGCGGCAAGATTTTCAAACTCCAGTCCGGAACCCCCCTGACCGAAGCACCCAACCGGAAGCTGGTGCTCGGCGAGCTGCTGGACGAGCAGGGCCGGGTCATCGACCAGGCTCTGGCCGTCTATACCCGCGGCCCCCACAGCTATACCGGCGAGGACACCGTCGAGCTCCAGTGCCACGGCTCTCCCGCCGTTCTGGCCGCCGGCCTGACGGCCCTGTTCCACGCCGGCGCGCGGCAGGCAGGCCCCGGTGAGTTCACAAAGCGGGCCTTTCTGAACGGCCGGATGGATCTGACCCAGGCCGAGGCCGTCGTCGACCTGATCGACGCGGAGACCGCCGACGCCGCCGCCAACGCCGCCGGACAGGTGGGCGGAGCTCTGCTGCGGAAGATCGGCCCGGTCTACGACAAGCTGACCGACCTGATGAGCCACTTCCACGCCGTCCTCGACTACCCCGACGAGGACATCGATCCCTTCACCCTCTCGGGCTATGAGAACACCGTCCGCATGGCCGTCCGCGACCTCGCCGCCCTGCTGGACACCTACGGCCGGGGCCGGGTGCTCAAACACGGCGCAAAGGCCGTCATCCTGGGCCGCCCCAACGTGGGCAAGTCCTCCCTGCTCAACGCTCTGGCGGGCTACGACCGGGTCATCGTCACCGACATCCCCGGCACCACCCGGGACACCGTCGAGGAGACGGTGCGGGTGGGACGTCACCTGCTGCGGCTGCTGGACACCGCCGGCATCCGCGAGACCGCCGACCGGATCGAGCAGATGGGCGTGCAGCGGGCCGAGCAGGCCGCCTCCGAGGCCGACCTGGCCATCTTCGTCTGCGACGGCTCCGTCCCCCTGACCGAGGAGGATCAGCGGGCCATGGACGCGGCCCTCGAGTGTCCCCGCTCTCTGGCCCTGCTCAACAAAACCGACCTCGGCATTGTCGTCCAGCCCTCCGACCTCTGGTTTGAGTACGTCATCCCCGTCAGCGCCAAAACCGGCGACGGACTGGAGATGCTGGAAACGGCCCTCGACATGATCTTTCCCGAGGGGGAGCCCTGCGACGGCTCCATCCTGACCAACGCCCGGCAGGCCGGAGCGGTGCTGCGGGCCGTAAAGTCTCTGGAATCGGCAGAGCTTGCCATGAAGCGGGGCCAGACCCCGGACGCCGTCCTCTGCGACGTGGAGGCGGCCATGGAGGCTTTGGGCGAGGTCACGGGCCGCACCGTCCGGGAGGACATTGTGAGCCGCATCTTTGAACGCTTCTGCGTTGGAAAATAGGAGAAAACCATGATCTATCTCGACAATTCGGCCACTACCAAGCCCTGCCCGGAGGCCGTAGCGGCCATGACTGAAGCCCTGACCTCGGCCTGGGGCAACCCCTCCTCCGTCCACAGCCTTGGCATCGCGGCGGAGCACCTGCTGCGCTCCTCCCGGGAATCCGTGGCCGCGAAGCTGGGCGCGGAGCCGGAGCGCGTCTTTTTCACCTCCGGCGGCACCGAGGCTGACAACTGGGCCATCTTTTCGGCCGCCGAGCGCCTCGGCAAGCGGGGCAAACACATCGTCACCACCGCCGTGGAGCACCACGCCGTCCTCCATCCCATGAAAAAGCTGGAGGAGCGCGGCTTTGAGGTCACCTACCTTCAGCCCGATGCGACCGGCTTCGTCTCCGCCGAGGCCCTGGCCGCCGCTCTGCGGAAGGACACCATTCTCGTCTCCATCATGATGGTCAACAACGAGTCCGGAGCCGTCATGCCGGTCAAAGACATGATCCGCGCCACCCGGCGGCTCGCCCCTCTGGCCCTGTTCCACACCGACGCCGTCCAGGGCTTTCTGAAGGTGCCCTTCCAGGCCAAAACCCTGGGAGCCGACCTGATTTCCATTTCCTCGCATAAAATCCACGGCCCCAAGGGCTGCGGCGCGCTGTACGTGCGCAAGGGCCTCAGTCTGCCGCCCTATCTCCACGGCGGCGGTCAGGAGCAGAACTACCGCTCCGGCACCGAGGGCATCCCGGCCATCGCCGGCTTCGGCGCGGCCTGCCGGGCCGCCAACCCCGCCGCGGAGATCGCCCGCATGAAGCAGGTGCGGGACTATGGCCGCGAAGTCCTCAAAACCGTCCCCGGCCTGGTGCTGACCGGGGCCCAGACTGCGCCTCATATCATCAGTCTGGCCCTGCCGGGCCTGCGGAGCCAGGGCATCATCAACTGCCTCCAGGACAAGGAAATTTATGTTTCCGCCGGATCCGCCTGCGCGAAGGGCCACCGGAGCCACGTCCTCGAGGCCATGGGCCTGCCCGCCCCGGTCATCGACGGCTCGATCCGCGTCTCCCTCTCCGCCGAGACCACCGAGGCCGACATGGACGCCCTCCACGACGCCCTCCTGTACGCAAAAGAAACGCTGAAAGGCTGAAAAAACACCGTGCCGCCCGGCACGGTGTTTTTATTTTGCACGATTACGGGCCCGGACGGCTCCGGAGGCGTTCCAGCCGCCGCAGAAGCCTGACCAGCGGGACGATCAGCAGACCCACGAAGAAG
>CAMGPO010000288.1 GCA_946060825.1 uncultured Clostridia bacterium
GAATATGTGCAGAAACGCTCGGTCAAATCTCTTCTGCTCCGCTGGGAGACGCTGCTGGTCGTGATCTTCCTGGCTGTCAACGTGATGAACGTCAGCCTCTCTCCCAACTACCTCAACGCCTTTAACCTGTTCACCAACATCAACAACTTCCTGGTCAAGGGCTTCATCGCCCTGCCCATGGCCTATGTGCTGCTCCTGGGCGACATCGACCTGTCCGTGGGCGCCAATGTGTGTCTTTCCGCCACCATCCTGGGCATCACCTATAACGCCACCGGTTCCATCTGGCTGGCCATTCTGGCCTGCCTGGCCACCGCCACCCTCTGCGGCGCCATCAACGGCATCATCCTGACCAAGTTCACCGAGCTGGCTCCCATGATTGTCACCCTGGCCACCACCACCCTGTACCGCGGCATTTCCGAGCGGATCCTGGCCGGCGAGTCCACCAAGGGCATGCGCGACGTGGCCTGGTTCGGCAAGCTCTACGACGCCAGAATCGGCCCGGTGCCCATCATGTTCCTGGTTTTCTGCGTCCTGGCTTTGGCCTTCGGCCTGGTCATGCACAAGACGGTCTTCGGCCGCCAGATGTACGCCATCGGCGCCAACGCCAAGGCCGCCCGCTATGCCGGCGTCAAGGTGCAGAAGATCCGCATGATCGTCTTTACCCTCACCGGCTTCATCTGCGGCGTCGCCGCCATGTTCTACTGCGCCTGGATGGGCGCCGTCAAGAGCAACATTGCCGAGGGCTATGAGCTGGAAGCCATCTCCATGTGCGTCCTGGGCGGCATCTCCACCGCCGGCGGCAAGGGCAACTTCCCCGGCGCCATCATCTCCATCTTCATCATCGGCCTGCTTCGCTATGGCCTGGGCCTCATCAACCTGAATCCGCAGATCATCCGCATCATCATCGGCGCGCTGCTGATCACCGTGGTCATGGTCCCCAACCTGAATCTGAAGCAGTACTTCACCAAAAAGAAGACCGCCTGATCTGGTATGTACGCGAACGCGTTCATATAAATAACCATACACCAAGAAAGGAAGATCCAAATGAAAAAAATCATCGCTTTGCTTCTGGCTCTCGTCATGGTTCTCGGCCTGGTCGCCTGCGGCGCCAAGACCGAAACCTCTGCCGAGACCCCCGCTGCTTCCAATGATACGACCTCGGAAGCCGCTCCCACCTCTGATGTGACCTACGCCATCGTTCCCAAGTCCGCCGGCAACCCCTACAACGAAAGAGAAGCCTCCGGCTTCGAGCAGGCCTGCGCCGATCTGGGCGTGAAGTGCATTGTCCAGTATCCGGAAGACACCTCCGCTGAAGCCCAGATCAACGTCATCAACAACCTGATCGCCCAGGGCGTCAACGCCATCGCCGTTGCCGCCAACGACGCCGAGGCCCTGGAGTCCACCCTGGAATCCGCCAAGAAGTCCGGCATCGTCGTGGTGTCCCTGGACTCCGACGCCAAGGGCTCCCAGCTGTTCGTCAACCAGGCCGGTGTCTCCGAGGTTGCCCAGGTCCTGGTCGACTCCGTCTATGACATGGCTGGCGGCGCCGGTCAGTTCGCCGTGCTGTCCGCTTCCTCCACCGCGACCAACCAGAACTCCTGGATCGCTGCCATGGAGCAGATCATTGCTGCCGACAGCAAGTATGCCGATCTGGAGTGGGTCGAGACCGTCTATGGCGACGACGAGTCCCAGAAGTCCTATGACATGACCGAGTCCCTCATGACCAACTATCCCGCCCTGAAGGTCATCTGCTGCCCCACCACCGTCGGTGTCCTGGCCTGCGCGCAGGCTGTGCAGAACGCCGGTTCCGCCATCAAGGTTGCCGGTCTGGGCCTGCCCTCTGAGATGAACGGCTACGTTGGCGAAGACCTGCCCTGCCCCTACATGTATCTGTGGAACCCCATCGACGTGGGCGCCACCGCTGCCTATGCGATCCAGTGCCTGGCTGACGGCGCCACCACCGGTGCGGTCGGCGAGTCCTTCACCGCTGCCAACGGCAACACCTATGAGGTTCTGGACGGCGACACTTCTGTTGGTGTTTACTCCACCCAGATCATTGTCGGGCCTCCCTATGAGTTCACCGCTGACAACATCGCCGAGTGGGCTACCGTCTATTAATTTGAAAACCGTCCTGGTTTGAGTGTGAAAAACGTCTAGTTTTTGGCAGGGCAGGCATGCCTGCCCTGCCTTTTGCACCCTTTTGCAGGGGAATGCGAGAAAGGAGACCTCGTGATGATCAAAGGATTTAAAATGAAACTTTATCCCGGCCAGGAAGCAGAGTATGAAAGACGGCACAATCTGCTCTGGCCTGAGATGAAGGATATGATTCATGAACACGGCGGCAAAAACTATACCATCTTCCTGGACCGTGAGACGCTGACCTTGTTTGGTTACATCGAAATTGAGGACGAGGAGCTTTGGAGCAAGGGCGCGGATACCGCCATCAACCGCAAGTGGTGGGATTATATGGCGGATATCATGGAGACCAATCCCGACAACAGCCCCGTCTGCGTCGATCTTCAGAACGTGTTCCATCTGGACTGATTGGGAGGAAGCGCAATGGAGAGAAAGCCTGTCAAAAAGCCGCGCATCGGCCTGTATTCCATGGGTCTGAAGCACTATTGGGGCCAGTTCCCCG
>CAMGPO010000289.1 GCA_946060825.1 uncultured Clostridia bacterium
GCCTATGACTATGTGTTCGGCTATACCAATATGCTGGATCACAGCGGCCGGTATCAGGATTATCCCTATTCCGATGGGAATAAATGGGGCCTTCCTGCCGAGGAGAAAGTCTTTTCGGATTGGGACTACGAGGGCAGCTACAATGGCAACACCCAGGTCTCGATCCCCATCGGCCCCTACATTGTCACCAAGGACGAGGTCGGCGATCCCCACGACCAGATGCTGGAGGAGCGGGAGAGTGGCCGGCTGGTGGCGCGCGGCAGCGCACAGGCCGTGTGCTTTACCTTCGACGAGATGATCGCCTACATGAGTTCCTTCCTGACGCTGGAGCCGGGAGACATGATGAGCTCCGCTTCCATTACTTACGATGGCTATCCATCCTGGGAGACACCCTACCCGGAGAACGCCTACATTCAGGCGAAGGCCGACAAGATTGGCCGGCTCCGTATGTGGATCCGTGATGAAAGAGAAGGAGGCTAACTATGAAACGCTCTGATTTTCCGGCTCCGTTCCAGACGGCGTTGGTCGACCTCAACTCCACCGCTGCCTATGAAGCCCATGGCGAGACAGTGCGGAAGGCGCCCCGGCTGCTGCCCGTGCCCCGTCAGGCGATTTCCGCCGACCCCCACCGGCTGCTGCTGGAGCCGTGGCGGAAAAATCTGAAGATCTATCCGCAGCTCTATTTTCTCTGCGGGCGTGATATCCCCGCGAAGGATCCGCAGGGCGGAAAGGGCGCCGTGCTGGGCGTCGGCCTTGGTCTGGCCTTCACCGACGACGGTATCCTTCTGGCGTCGCCGGAACCGGCCGTGCGGGACGAACAGTGCTGCTATTGGTACAGCCTTTACAGCGACAATTCCCAGGTCCTGGCGGACGAACTGACAGCCGGCGTCGAAGCCCGGAATGTGGTTCTGACGCTGGAGTCTGAGACACTTGGGACCCACGTCTTTGACCAGCGCGACCTTCTGTTTGATCCGGAGGAGCTGCTGACAGAGGGCAACAGTCTGGTGGCCTTCCGCAAGTATGACCTGCTCTCTCTTGGCAATGCAGGCCGTCCGGCGGAGCTTCCGGCGGACCGGAAATTCCGCAGCGGCGAAGTGATCCGGATCTCCAGCCCCCAGCTCGGAGTCCTGGAGATCGTGGTCGATGATCAGAGAGACCCTGCGGTTCGGATCCCCACCTGGACGCCCCGGCCCTACTATCTGGACACCGAGGATCGGGAGGGTGCATGGACGTAGAAACTGCGGCCAGAGAACGGCGATCCATCCGGCGGTATCAGCAGACCCCGGTTCCGGTGCAGACTCTGTATGATTTGGCGGACGTGGGCCGGCTCTATGCCTCCGTGGCAAACCTTCAGCCGATCGGCTTTGCCGTGGTGAGCCAAAAGGCGAACACGGACGCCGTGTTTGAGAGCCTGAACTGGGCGATGTACCTGAAGGACTTCCGGATCGAGCCGGAGCACCGGCCGCCGGCGTATCTGCTGCTGCTGACCGAAGGGCGGAAGGATGCCGCCTTCGATGCCGGCGGCGCCGCGGCGACGGTCATGCTGGCGGCCAAGGCCTGCGGGCTGGACACCTGCTGCCTCGGCATTGCCCGGTCAGAGTCACTGCGCAATCACCTGGATCTGACAGAACCGTGGGTACCTGCCTATGCCATCGCCGTAGGCTTCGGCGCGCAGAAAAGCAGGGCGGTGCCATTTGAGGGTACGGTGCAGTACTGGCTGGATGAAAACGGCGATTTTTGTGTGCCCAAGAAAAGTCTGAACGACGTTCTCATCTTTGCGGATGTCCGCCCATGAGACGATCAGGAACCAGAAAGAGTTTAGGAGGATAAGAAATGAAAGCAGGCTTTGTCCCCGCACTCGGTACGCCATTGGACAAAAACGGCGACTTGTGCGCAGAGAGCTTCAAAAAACAGATTGAGGACCAGATCAATGCCGGCGCTGTCGGCCTGTTGTGCATGGGTTCTATGGGTCAACAGGCGTTTCTTCCCCGCAAAACCTGCCCGGAGGTGGCGAAGGCCGCAGTTGAGGCCGCTGCAGGGCGGGTGCCCGTGTTTGTCGGCGCGATGGACTGCTCGGTTGCCGGTGCGAAGGAACGGATGGCCTCGATGGAGGAGCTGGATCTCAACGGTTTTGTCTTTACGACGCCCTATTATGCCGCATGTTCCCGGGATCAGATCATGAACTATTTCCGGGGCGTGGCCGGGGCGACCAGCCACAACATCCTGCTCTATGACCTGCCCGGCGTGACCCAGTCCAAGATCACCTACGACATGGTGCTGGAGCTGCTGCATGACGTCCCCAACCTGCGGGGCATCAAATCCGCAGATCAGCAGATGTTCCGCCGGCTGACGCTGAACCCCGACGTGCCGAAGGACTTCATCATGGTCTATTCCGGCCTGGATACCTTCGACGTGGCTTATAAGTGGGGCATCGACAAGTGCCTGGACGGCATGATGAGCTGCACGCCAGCCAATACAGCCAGAATGTTCGCGGCCATGGAGGCCGGGGACTTCGAGACCGGCGCGGAGTGCCTGAACAACATTGTGGCCCTCCGGGACTTCTTCCTGGCCCATGATCCCTGGCCGTCCCTTACCGGCGCCAGGGACCTGCT
>CAMGPO010000290.1 GCA_946060825.1 uncultured Clostridia bacterium
AGCGCCGTCAAAAAGCGGCTGGCTGCCGTTGTTGCGGAGATGATTCACGACGGCGACACCCTGATGATCAACTCCGGCACCACCACCTATGAGGTGGCAGTGGAGCTGAAGAAGCACAAAAACCTGAATATCGTGACCAACTCGCTGAGCGTGGCCGTGGAGCTGGGTGCCCATCCCACCTTCCGGGTGATCCTGCTGGGCGGCGACATCAACGCCCAGTATGCCTTCACCTATGGCTCCGACGCCCAGGAGCAGCTCAAAAAATACCGGGCGGATTATGCCATCCTCTCCATGGACGGCGTCTGTCCCGACTCGGGCCTGACGACCTACCACGCGGAGGAGGCACTGATGGACCGGATGATGCTGGAACGGTCCCAGCGGACCATCGTGGCGGCGGAGAGCCGAAAAATCGGCCGGGAGGGCTTCTCCCATGTCTGTGACGCGGCGGGACTCGGCTGCCTGGTCACCGACGGCGGGGCGGACAAAGAGACCGTCGACCGCTTCCGCGCCCTCGGCGTCGACGTGCGCATCGGCTGAGGAACCATACCGCGGCAAAAAAATACCGGCGCTCCGCGCCGGGTGTGTCAGACTGAATTGAGAACGCCCGAATATGGTTCGGGCGTTTTCTTTTCAGCGTTTGCGCCGCCTCCCCTGCAGGGGAGGTTTTTTCGGTTTCTGCGCCGTCCAAGGCCCCCTTGTGCAACGGCCCATACCGGCCTCTCCTGCCCTTCGGGCAACTCACCTTCAGGAGGCTGTCACCGGGGACCCCATCGAACCGGTGCGACGGGGTCCCCGCCCTCATAGCAGCAGGTCCGCCGGGCGTCAAAAAAGAGCCTCCGGCAGGAGGCTCTCTTTCTTATCTGTGGATGCCGGGGAAAAAGAAGGCGACGGTGCCGGGGCCAACGTGGGAGCCGGTGACCGGCTCATAGCAAACCGTCAGTGCTTCGCCGGTGAAGCCAAGCTCCCGCAGGCGGCGGATCAGTTCCTCCGCCCCCGCCGGGTTGTCCGCGTGGGCGACGCCGATCCGGGCGGTCCGGTCGGAGCAAAGCTCGTCGTAGATCTTTGCCAGCGCTTCGTAGGCCCTGCGTTCTCCGCGGATCTTGCTGTTCATGACAATGCGGCCCTCCTCGTTGCCCTGCAAAATGGGCTTGATGTTCAGAACGCCGCCGACTTTGGCCGTCAGGGCCGAGATCCGCCCGCCCTTCTGGAGGTAGCGCAGGTCTGCCACGGTGAAATACTGGCACATATGGTCGCACATCTCCAGAACCGCTTTCTCCGTCTGCTCGATGCTGTGGCCCTCCTCGCGAAGCTCCGCCGCCCGCAGAACGGGGATGCCCTCGCCAAGGGAGGCGCAGCGGGTATCGACCACGGCAATCTTCCGTCCGGGGAATTCCTCTCTCAGTCCCGCCGCCGCGAGGCGGGCCGCGTGGTTGGTGCCGCTGATGCCGCTGGACATTCCGACATAGAGCACATCCTCACCGGCCTCCAGCACCGGGCGGAATGCCTCGGCAAATTCGCCGACGTTGGTCATGCTGGTTTTGACCTCGGCGCCTGCCCGCATCTTCGCGTAGTAAGCCTCGCCGTCAAAGGTGTCGGTGGCCTGGTCGTAATCCGCAAAGGCGACGCCATCCAGCTCATAGCGCAGCGGCAGCACGGTGATGCCATGGCCGCGGACCAGCTCAGAGGGCAGGTTTGCGCCGTAATCCGTAAACACTCGAAACATGGTTTCCGCTCCCTTCCGCCCCTCGGGCGAATCGAACTTTTCCATGTTATCATAGCGCGCCGGTCCGCACGGCGCAAGCTATCCCTGAAAATCCGGCTCTCCCGCTCTCTCCCGGCCGGTAGAGAGTCCCTCCCGGCCGCTCTACGATTCGTAGAATCCCCGGTTTTTACCGTCGTTTTTCCGCAATATTCAAACTTTTTGTCCCGTTCAGACGGGTTGCATAAGATTCTTCGTCCCGCGGCCTCAGAATGACATAAAACGGCGAAGCCGGGGACCCCACGAAACCTGTTTCGGGGGGAAAAGGAGATACAGACCCCCGGCGATTCTTTTGCCGCTTGCGGCAAAAAAACGGAAGGGCGGTCGTGTATCGACGTCGTAGGGACGGACGACTCTGTCCGCCCAAAACCTGCCGGTTCTCACATCGGTACGTTCCAATCCGCAAACGCCGGGTAGGGCGGGACCCATGTGTCCCGCCACAAAGCTTCCGGTTCTACACCCCTCAGTCGTCGTCGGAGCACAGGACGACTTCTTCGCATTTCCGCAAGCGGAAATGCTCGCCAGTCTCCTGGCTCCTCCTCTCCCCATGAAGCAGGCTTCATGGGGTCCCCAGTGACTTTCCTCGGCGCTGCTGCATCTGCCACCGGCAGCGCAGCGCCACTTCCTCGGCGCTGCTGCATCTGCCACCGGCAGCGCAGCGCCTCGTCATCCTCCAGGAGAGGTGCCGCCGTCAGGCGGCGGGGGGTGCAGCACATCCAAACCGCACACCACCCCATGTCATTCTGAGGGCATTTCATGCCCGAAGAATCTTCCGCACCCGTTTCCAAAAAGCTTCTTCGGCCCGCGGCCTCAGAACGACAATCGGTGGTCCCCTTCTCTCGCCCCG
>CAMGPO010000291.1 GCA_946060825.1 uncultured Clostridia bacterium
ATCCAGATGTGCATGGTTCTTCAACTCCAAGGCCAGTATACAGGATTTTTCCGCCGCTTGCAAGGCCGGACTGTACGCCGGGACCAAAATGTGGTACAATGCTCCAGCATAAAACTTCATGCGCAAGATTGCGCACCACGATCACATGCAGCAGCCTGCGCGCATGAAGTTTGTGCGCATCATTTTCGGTTGCCCCGCAGGGGCGAGAAAATGGCGCATCCAGATTTGTTGCTACGCTTTTGCATAGCAAAACAAGGAGAACCGATATGGAAGCAATCATCACGCTTCTGGCCCGGGAGCTGGGCCAGAAGGAGGAATATGTCGAAAACGTCGTCCGCCTGCTGGACGAGGGGAATACGATTCCCTTCATCGCCCGCTACCGCAAGGAGCTGCACGGCGCCATGGACGACACGACCCTGCGCAGCCTGGAGGAACGCCTCGGCTACCTCCGCAGCCTCGATCAGCGGCGGCAGGAGGTCAAGCGCTCCATCGAGAACCAGGGCAAGCTGACGGAGGAACTGTCGGCGGCCATCGACGGGGCGGCCACCCTGGCGGAGGTCGAGGACCTCTACCGGCCCTACAAGCAGAAGCGGCGCACCCGCGCCACCGTCGCCCGGGAAAAGGGCCTCGAGCCGCTGGCGGAGGCCATCTTCGGCCAGTCGGCCAAGCTGCCGCCCCTCGAGGAATTGGCAAGGGATTACGTCGACGAGGAAAAGGGCGTGACCACCGTGGAGGAGGCCCTCCAGGGCGCGTCCGACATCCTCGCGGAGCAGATCTCCGACGACGCGGAGATTCGGAAGACCCTGCGGACGGCCATGCAGCAGCGGGCTGAGGCCGCGTCGAAGGCGGCCCAGGAGGACGCGGACTCGGTCTACCGCACCTATTACGACTTCCACCAGCCGGTCTCCCGGCTCCAGAGCCACCAGATTCTGGCCCTGAACCGGGGCGAGCGGGAGGGCTTTTTGAAGATTTCCCTCGACGTGGACCGGGAGGCCATGCTGCGGCTGGTCCGCCGGGCCGTCGTGGTCCCCGGCAGTCCGGCCATGGCCTTCGTCCGCAGCGCCGCCGACGACAGCTACGACCGCCTGATCGCCCCCTCCATGGAGCGGGAGCTGCGGGCTATGCTGACGGAGCGGGCGAACGAGAGCGCCATCCACAACTTCGCCCTGAACCTTCGGCCCCTGCTGATGCAGCCGCCGGTCAAGGGCAAGGTCACCATGGGCCTCGACCCCGGCTACCAGCACGGCTGCAAGGTCGCCGTCGTGGACGGCACCGGCAAGGTGCTGGACACCGCCGTGGTCTATCCCACCTTCGGCGAGAAGCGGAGGGCCGAGGCCATTGCAACACTTCTGCGGCTCGTCCGGAAGTACGGCGTTGCCCACATCGCCATCGGCAACGGCACCGCCTCCCGGGAGACCGAGGCCATGACCGTGGAGCTGATCCGGCAGGCCCCCGGCGTCAGCTATATGATCGTGAACGAGGCCGGGGCCTCGGTCTACTCGGCCTCGAAGCTGGCGGCGGAGGAATTCCCCCAGTTCGACGTGAACCTGCGGAGCGCCGTCTCCATCGCCCGGCGGCTCCAGGATCCCCTGGCGGAGCTGGTCAAGATCGACCCCAAGGCCATCGGCGTGGGCCAGTACCAGCACGACGTGCCGGAGAAGCAGCTCGACGAGGCCCTCGGGGCCGTCGTGGAGGACTGCGTCAACGCCGTCGGCGTGGACGTCAACACGGCCTCACCGTCTTTGCTCCGGCAGGTTGCGGGCCTGAACGCCACCACGGCGAAGAACATCGTCGCCTACCGGGAGGCCAACGGCCCCTTCACGGCCCGGAAGCAGCTTTTGAAGGTGCCGAAGCTCGGCCCCAAGGCCTATGAGCAGTGCGCCGGTTTCCTGCGGGTGCCGGAGAGCGCCCAGGTGCTCGACAACACCGGCGTCCACCCCGAGAGCTACGAGGCCGCCGAAAAGCTGCTGCGCCTCTGCGGCTACCGTCTGGATGATGTCAAGGCCGGGAAGATCGCCCTGCTGCCCCAGAAGTTCCAGCTGGTCGAGAGCAAGGCCACTGAGGTCTGCGGGGCGGGCCTGCCGACCCTGCGGGACGTAATCAAGGAACTGATGAAGCCGGGCCGCGATCCCCGGGACGAGCTGCCGCCTCCGATTCTTCGCACCGACGTGCTGGAGCTCAAAGATCTGAAGCCGGGCATGGTCCTGACCGGGACGGTCCGCAACGTCATCGACTTCGGCGTGTTCGTGGACATCGGCGTCCACCAGGACGGCCTGGTCCACATCTCCCAGGTCTGCAACAAGTTCATCAAGCACCCCTCGGAGGTCGTCTCCGTGGGCGACACGGTCAAGGTGGCCGTCCTCGAGGTCGACGAGAAGCGCAAGCGCATCTCCCTGACCATGAAGGGCGTCCGGGAAGGAGAAACAAGGTGAAAGTCGGTCTGCTCAGCACGTCGTCCATCGCGCCCCGGTTCCTCGCGGCCCTGCGGGAGAGCGGGCTGGGCGAGGCCGTGGCCCTGTCCTCCCGCAGGGCGGAAAAGGCGCGGGAGACGGCGGCGCGGTGGGGCATCCCCCGGGCCTGCGGCAGCCATGAAGAACTGCTGCG
>CAMGPO010000292.1 GCA_946060825.1 uncultured Clostridia bacterium
TATAAAACAATCTGAACATTACAAAATGTTAGATAAAAAAATCGAGAAAAGCGCGGTACTTTTGGTTCGAAAGTACATAAAACTTGCTGCATTATTTATTTTTAGAAAAAACAACTTGCATCATTCGGGAACATAGTTTATAATACAACCTACAGGAAAAATAAAGGAATCTATTAGAAAAAGTGATGATAGGAAAAGGCAAGAGCCTCCTTCCGCTCAATGTGCAAATCCAGCAGACGCTGACAGCGTACGTCTGCTTTTGATTTGGGTGCATCCCGGCGTCGGTATTCAGTGCCTTGCCGACTGGCCGGTTTGCATTTTCACCGCGTAACAAGGCACTGGGGAAAACTGAAAAGAGAAAGAGGGAAAAAAATGAGCGCTTTTTTAGACGGACTTAACAATTTCCTCGTCGGCGGCATTAACTTCTTGTTTGGTCCCATCATGCTGGTCGTCTTCTTCGGCACCGGCCTCCTGATGACCATCGTCACCAGAGGCGTCCAGTTCCGTAAATTCGGCGCGGCCTGTCGTGAAGTGTTCGGCGGTCTGAAGAAAAAGACCGGCGGCGGCGACGGTACGCTGAATCCGTTCCAGGCTCTGGCAACGGCCCTGTCCTCCTGCGTGGGCAACGGCAACGTCGTCGGCGTCGCAACGGCCCTGCTGACCGGCGGCCCCGGCGCCATCTTCTGGATGTGGGTCGCGTCCATCATCGGTATGGCGACCAAGTACTCCGAAATCGTCCTGGCCATGCACTATCGTGAAAAGGACGAGAAGGGCATCTGGCGCGGCGGCGTCATGTACATCCTGACCCGCGGCATGAAGGACAACTGGAAATGGCTCGGCAAGATCCTCGGCGCCGTGTTCGCGGTCTGCTGCATTCTGGTCTCCTACATCTCCTGCGATGCTGTCCAGTCCAACACCATGGTCGGCGTTCTGGGCACCACCATCCCCGGCATTCCTGCCTGGGTTTGGGGCCTCATCTTCTGCGCCCTGTCTGCTCTGGTCATCATGGGCGGCATCAAGAAGATCGGTAAGGTCTGCTCCGTTCTGACTCCTGTCATGGCCATCCTCTATGTGGCCTTCGGCCTGTTGATCCTCGTCCTCAACATCACCAAGGTTCCCGGCGCGTTCGCTTCCATCTTTGCCGGCGCATTCGGCGGCAAGGCTGTCTTCGGCGGCGTTGTTGGTGTCACCATCCGGACTGCCATCCAGCGCGGCGTCCAGCGCGGCGTCTTCTCCAATGAGGCCGGCGTCGGCGGCGCTCCCCTGGTTCATGTCACCTCCGACATCGACGTTCCTGCCAAGCAGGGTCTGTACGGCATCGTCGAGGTCTTCTTTGACACCATCATCATCTGCACCTTCACCGCTCTGATCATCCTGGTCTCCGGCGTTGGCGATCTGGTCGCCACCGGTGAAGTCGCCGCTGTCAACTCCGTTGTCTCCAACACTGCCTGGTCCCTGACCCTTGGCACCCTGGGTGACATCGTTGTGACGGTTGCTCTGGTTCTGTTCTGCTTCTCCACCATCATCGGCTGGTGCACCTACGGCGAGACTGCATGGACTTATCTCTTCGGCGATAAGACCCTGATCATCTATCGTATTATCCACCTCGCCTTCACCTTCATCGGCTGCGTCCTGGCCACCGATCTTCTGTGGAACGCTGCGGACTTCTGCAACGGCGTCATGTGCATCCCGAACCTGTTTTCCCTGATCCTGTTCTGCGGCATCATCGCAAGAGATACCAAGAAGTATGTCGATCCCATCAAGAAGGCTGGCAAGGCCTGATTGATGTGAGGAGCACAGTCATTACGCTGTAATGAAAGCCCCTATCCTATCCCAAGTAGGGTAGGGGCTTTTTATCACAAAATTTGCAAAAAAAATTAGAGAAAAAGGAGAAGTGACATGAATCTGCATCCCGAGAATCTGTTCCAGGACCGTCAGTTTGAGGACGGTGACATTTTCCCCGATTGTTACGCCTTGGATGTCGTCAGCCATGGTTGCCATCTCTATGGCTACACCATGACACCCGGCGGAAAGCCCGGTGAAAAGCACCCGCTGGTCATTGTTCTGCACGGCTTCCCCGGACACACCACGAACCACGATCTTGATCAGGCCCTCCGCCGTATGGGCTGCGTCGTCATGAATCCTTTCTACCGCGGCGCTTGGGGCAGTGAAGGCTACTACACCTTCTCGGGATTGATTGAGGATATTGAAGTCATTGCCAACTGGGCCCGCAGCGACGAGGTCGCCGAGCGCTACAGCATTGACGTCAACAATATCTTCCTCGCCGGTCACAGCATGGGCGGCTTTACCACCATCAACACCCTGCGCCGTATCCCCTGGATCAAGGCCGGCGTCTGCATGGCTCCCTATGATATGCCCTGGTTCTTTGAGAACGACGAGGTGCAGTCCTTCCGCGATCTGCTGCCCGAAGGCGCCTGCCTGAAGCAGGAGAGCCCCACCTCCCTGTTCGAGAACGCCCAGGCCTGCTACAAGGAACTGGCCTTCTCCCAGGCCTTTGACGACCTGAAGGATCGGAACCTCTACTTCATCGGCGGCAAGAAGGACTTCCTGGCCCCGCCCGCCACGATGATCGAGCCTCTCT
>CAMGPO010000293.1 GCA_946060825.1 uncultured Clostridia bacterium
GGCGGCGATCCCGCCGACGGCCGCAAGGTCAAGGGCGCGACGATCCACTGGGTCGACGCCGCCACCGCTGTGAATGCCGAGGTGCGGCTCTACGACAATCTGTTCTCTGACCCGGAGCCGGATGCCGCCGGCAAGGACTTCCTCGCCTGCCTGAATCCCAACTCCCTGGAAATCATTCCCGACGCCAAGGTCGAGGCCAGTCTGGCCGGGGCCGAAGCCCCCGCCTCCTACCAGTTCATGCGGCTCGGCTATTTCTGCCCCGACAGCAAAGACTCCGCGCCGGAGCATCTGGTCTTTAACCGCTCCGTCAGCCTGAAGGACAGCTTCAAGCCCAAACAATAACACACTCCCGGCCGCACGAACTGTGGCCGGGTTTTTTCCGCTTTCTTGTCCATTCCGCCGATTGCGTCCGCCGGAATTTTCCGGTATAATGGCATTGTATCCGAATATCATGACTGTGTTGCGGCGGAGACCGCCGCGGAAGGGAGAACATCGTGGCAACGATTTCATTCAGCAAGAAAAAAGGCTTCATCTGCGACATGGATGGCGTCATCTACCACGGCAACCAGATTTTGCCCGGCGTGGCCGAGTTCATCGACTGGCTGCACCGTGAAAACAAGGAATACCTCTTTCTCACCAACAACAGCGGCTACACGCCCCGGGAGCTGCACCAGAAGCTGAGCCGCATGGGCCTTGACGTGCCCGAGGAGCGGTTCTACACCAGCGCCTTGGCCACCGCCGCTTTCCTCAAAAATCAGGCCCCGGGCTGCTCGGTCTACGCCATCGGCGAGGCCGGCCTGCTCAATGCTCTCTACGACGCCGGGATTACCATGAACGACGTCAATCCCGACTATGTGGTCATCGGCGAGGGCAAGGCCTACTCCCTCGACACCCTGACCCGGGCCACCAATCTGGTGATGCAGGGCGCGAAGCTGATCGGCGCCAACACCGACGTCTCCGGCCCCATCGAAAACGGCATCTCTCCGGCCTGCGGCGCTCTGGTCGCGCCCATCGAGCTGGCCACGGGCAAGAAGGCCTACTTCTGCGGCAAGCCGAACCCGCTGATGATGCGGACGGGCCTGCGGCTGCTGGGCTGCCACTCGGAGGAGGCCGTCATTGTCGGCGACCGGATGGACACCGACGTGATCGCCGGTCTTGAGAGCGGCGCGGACACGGTGCTGGTCCTCTCCGGCGTGTCCGACCGGGCCACCATCCAGACCTACGCCTATCAGCCCACCATGATTCTGGACGGCGTCGGCGACATCGCCCGCCTCGCCGCCGGGGAATAACCAAACAGAGAAACAGCGCCCGGCCGGGGAAATCTGGACAGAACCAGTAAAAACGGACAATAGACAAAATCCCCCCTGATGTAGGATAATAACATCAGGGGGGATCTATCATGAGCAAACGAAAATACACAAAAATACAGGAGCTATTTCCAGTAATAGAGCAGATGCTTGATGCAGGTATGACCCATAGGCAAATTGAGGACGAACTTGGGCTGACGGGAGATCGTCCTGTGCATAACTTGCTGAAGCGGCAACGGAAGAAGGAGGTTAAGGGCCTGCCCAAATTCCGGGGTCGTAAGCCTGCCAAGACACTACAGGAATACAAGTACGAAAACAAGCGACTAAAGATGGAAGTGAAGTTGCTGCAGGATTTTCTGCAATCCACAGAAAGGATGTGAGGCCAAAGGTAAAGTATGCAGTTATCCATCGTCACAGGGGTGAGTATCCAGTATCGGTGATGTGCAAATTCTTTGAGGTATCCCGAAGCGGCTATTATGACTTTTCGAAGCGGTATGGAAAGCCGGAGCGCGACGCAGAGTTGGCGGAAAAGATTAAGGAATGTCAGAACAAGACAGACAAAACATATGGTTACAGACGGGTCTGGAGATGGCTGAGGGATAGAAATATTCAAAGAAATCCAAAAACAGTGCTTAGAATTATGAAAAAGTACGGTTTATTGGCAGAGATTCGTCGCCGCAGGAAGTGGGTAAATCTGGGACAGCAGGTACATAAGTACAAGAATCTTCTGAACCGTCAGTTCCATGCAGACAGGCCAAACACTAAGTGGGTCACGGATATTTCTTACATTCATACCAAAGAAGGTGTACTATACCTATCCATGATCCGGGATTTGTATGACAACAGTATCGTGGCCTATAAGACTGCCACACAGCAAACAGTGAATCTCGTTCTGGATACGATCCGGCTGGCAATAAAGAAGGAGAAAAAGAGAGTCGCTGCGGAGTTGCAGCTCCACAGCGACCAGGGCTTTCAATATACATCGCAAGCATATTTTAAGCTAACTCAATCTTACGGGATAACGCCGTCAATGTCAAGCAAGGGTAATCCTTACGACAATGCAATGGCAGAAAACTTTTTCTCTATTCTGAAAACGGAGTGTATCTATCGGCACAAACCAAAAACATTCCGGGAAGCAAATGATCTGATTGACAGATATATACACTTCTACAACTACGAGCGCATCCAGAATAAAACTGGAGTGGCGCCGCTTACGCTACGCCACTCCGCATAAAACTAAATTTTTCCTACATAGGGGCTTTTTGTACTGTCCGCACAAACTGGGGCAGT
>CAMGPO010000294.1 GCA_946060825.1 uncultured Clostridia bacterium
GTAGCTCTTGATGGAAATGCCATCAAGGCAGGTCGTGAAATCGTCCTTGTGGGGTCCTGAGAGACACTGACCCGATTCCAACTCCGCCCGATAGTGGCTTTCCTGGTGCTCTCGCAGATTCCGATAGATTTCTTCTTTGGACGCAAAGGGATCCGCGACAGATGAGACGGTCTGATAGGAGATGGTCAGGGCCTCCCTGCCGCCGGAAAACTCCCCGTGGAAGCGGTTCGCGTGCTGTTCCAGCTCCCGCAGGTATTTGGCCCGGCTGGCGATCAGAATTGCACCGTAACGGGCCATTTGTTCGTTAAATTCCGGAAGCAGCTCCAAAAGAGACGGAAATTCCCGGTAATCCTTCAATATTTTAGATTTATGTTCCAGCAGCCGCGTATATTCGGTCAGGGCCTTTTCATAGTTCGGCCGGAGCTGGCAGAGGGCCGTATCGATCAGCTTCCGCCGGCCTGCCGCACCGGTTTTAAGGACCAGAAGATCCTCCGGGCAAAAGAGTACCGTCGGCATCAGGCCGGACAGACCTGCAGCGTTCTTCTGCTTGACGCCGCCGATGAAGAGCTGCCGCTGACGCCGTCCCTGAAACATAACCGCCCGGATGGTCTGGTCCCGGTCCGTCAGGGCCACTTCGGCCTGCAGGTCGCAGAAGTCGTCGCCGAAGCGGATCAGCTCCTGTTCCTTCCGCGTCCGGAAGGACCGGCCAGTGGAGAGATAGGTGATGGCTTCCAGCAGATTTGTCTTGCCCTGGGCGTTGTCGCCGACAATCAGATTGACGCCGGGCACAAACCGGCTGTCAAAGGTCTCATAGTTGCGGAAGCTGAAAAGCGTCAGTCTATTGAGATTCATTGGCCGTCACCATATAGGTGCTGCCCAGCAGCTCGACCCGGTCGCCGGGCCGCAGCTTTTTGCCCCGCATCAGGCAGATCTCCCCGTTGACCTTCGCGTCACCATTGAGAATCATATTCTTCGCCATGCCGCCGGAACCGGCTACATTGGCCAGCTTCAACAGGGCTTCCAGTTTAATAAAATCCGTGGAGATTGGAACAGCAACCTCCCCCGCAAATTTTCTTGTGACACGTACCTTCATATCATTCTCCCGCTTTCAGCCGCACCGGCAGCACCATATAGCTGTACTTGTCGCTGCCGTCCGGCGGCGTCAGTACAACGGGGCTAAGACTGTTGGAGAGACCGAGATTGACCTCCGGCGTCGGAACGGCCTTCAGGGCTTCCAGCAGATCGCGGCAGTTGAAGCCGATATCCAGCTCGCCGCCGTCCCCGGCCAACCTGCAGCCATCGTGGGCGGAACAGATGGTGGAAACAGTGCGGAAGTCCGCCGTATTCTCACCGAACACGCAACGGACCGGACTCTTGATCTTTTCGGAGATAATGAGGCCGACGCGCTCGATGGAGCTTGTGATCGCGTCCACGTTGGCGGTCAGGAGAATCGGATTGTTGGTGGGCACGACCGGGCGCCAGTCGAGGAACTCGCCCTCCAGCAGGCGGCAAACCAGCGTCGCATCACCAATTCGGAACATCAGATGCTTGGTACCCAGTGTAAAATAGGCGTCCTCGTCGGTGTCGGCCAGAATCTTCTCCACTTCCCGCAGGGCGGCAGCCGGCGCCACAAATTTCAGCTTCCGGCCGATGGACATCTCGGCGCGGTAGCGCCGCATGGCGAAGCGGTAGCCGTCTACGGCGACGACGGTGATGGTGTCGCCCTCGACTTCAAAAAGGCAGCCGGTGTGAATAGGCCGGGCCTGATTCTCGCTGACGGAAAAAATAGTACCGCCGATCATCTCTTTCAGCTCCCGCTGGGGGATGGCAATGCCCTTTTCAGAGTCCACGTCCGGCAGCTCCGGATAGTCCTCAGCGTCGGTGGCGGTGATTGTGAAGGAGGAAACACCGCATCGGATGGAAACCTTGTAATTTTCATCCACGGAGACGCTGACCATGTCATCGGGCAGTTTGCGGATGATATCGAAGAAGAGCCTGGCCGGGAAGATATACTCACCGGTGCGCTCGATCTCTGCAGGGACGGAAACGGTAATGCCGGTTTCCAGATTGTAGCCGGTCAACTCCAGACCGGCGCCTGCCCGTACATGAATGCCCTCGAGGGCAGCGATGGCGCTCTTGGTGGAGACGGTGCGGGATGCGACGGATACGCCTGCAACCAGCAGGGCTTTTTCACAGCAGAATTTCATAGGAATAATGCCTCATTTCAGTCAGATATAGAAGAAAGAAAGATGATTACAGTAGCAATAGTAGAGCTGGGAGTTCTGTGGAAAACTGGGAAAAAGCCCCGGAAATGCTGGGAAAATTCATTCACATGGGGATGTGGATAACGCCGCGTAGATTTCCACAGGTTTTGCCGGAAATATTATGTAAAATGGATTTCAACAGCCTGTGCATCCACAGTTCACAGCTTATTGTTGATATTTCGGGTGATGTCGCGGATGTGTTGCGCCACGGTGTCATCGGTGCTGTTTTGCAGCATGGCTTTGACTTTTTTGCAGGCGTGGATGACGGTGGTGTGATCCTTGCCGAATTCCTTGCCGATGTCGGGATAGCTGAGGGTGGTCAGT
>CAMGPO010000295.1 GCA_946060825.1 uncultured Clostridia bacterium
GTGGTGCCGATGTCGATAGCGAGGCCGCAGATGGACTTCTGATCGGCGGCGGGCAGGATATCATAGACCTTGACCGTGCTGTCCCGCTTTTCCGCGATGACGCGGACGGAGAAATCGTTCTCCCGCAGGACGCGAGCCAGCTTCTCCATGACGAAGAAGGGGATCTCCACGTTCTCGGCTCCGGTTTCCGCCTCAACGGCCCAGGTCAGCCGCTCCACATCGGGCATGGTGTCATCCAGGGTCGGGGCGTCCATGGTCAGGCAGAAGGAGCAGAAATCGTTGGTGAACTCGATGCCGGAGTCCCGGATCTCCTGCTGGAGGGCCTCAAAAATGGCGATCTCCTTGCCGGAGGACAGGTCGGCGGTCTTCATGCGGCTCTGGTAGGCAGATGCGATGTCCGGCACCAGAATGGTCACGTCGCCCTTGATGCGGCTGGTGCAGGCCAGCCGCCAGCCCTCGGCCAGCTCCTCGGGAGAAATGTGGCTGGTGGGATAGGTCTCCAGCTCGCCGGCCACCAGCTTGACCCGGCACTTGCCGCATGCGCCGTTGCCGGAGCAGGGCGCGTCGATGGCCACGTTGGCCCCGCGGGCCACGTTCAGCAGATTGTCGCCGTTGTTGGCGGAGACGGTCTTTTCGCCGCCTGCCTCGAACTGAAAAATCACGTTGCTCATTGTCATTCCAATCCTTTTCTTTCCAATTTCCGGCTTTTTCGCCGGTTTCACCGTATCTGGCCCCATTGTATCAGAAAAATACAGAGGCCGCAAGGTTTCCGCGCAGAAATCAGTACAAAAATATTGAAACTATTTGAAGGCAATCATAAATCGAGGGCCGGAGCAATGCTCCGGCCCTCCGGGAAACAAGCTTACATCAGCGGCTCCAGGCCGAGGACGGGATGGCCCTTCTCGGTCAGCCAGTTGTACAGCTCCTCCATGTCGGTGGTGATGGTCTCATCGGCCACCATGTCGGTGAAGTTCTCGACGCCGTACAGCTCCTGAGCGGTCTTGTTCAGCCGCTCGGCGACGTCGTCCTTCAGCTCCTTGGGCATCCAGACAATGCGCTCGATGCCGCCCTCGGCGGAAGCGAACTTCTTGGAGGCGATGAAGTGACGGCCATGGCCCATGAAGCCGGGGGTCTGCACGCCGCCGCCGGTCATGGAGGCCAGCTCGCCGAAGGTCATGCCCGTGGGGGTCATGCCGGCGTACTCGCGGTTGCAGATGATGAAGCCGTTGGACATGGGCTCGATGCCGCAGATGCACTCGAAGCAGCCGCAGGAGGTCATCGGGTCCTCCATGATGGAGTAGAGGGTGACCTTCTCCAGTGCGCCGTGGGTGGCCTCCTTGACGGCCTCGTTGACGGTGTCATAGGCGCCGAGGCGCTCGTCGGTGCAACCAGTCTTGGCGATGGGCTGGGACGGGCCGTTGGGATTCAGCTGGTAGGTAGCCTTGGCGTCCAGCCAGGACACAGCGCCGCAGAGGCCCAGACGCTCGGGGGTGACCACGCAGCAGTGGGCCGGGGCGAAGGACTGGCAGAGGATGCAGGTGTAGAAGGTGTCGACGGACTCGTCGGTCATGGAGCTGAGGCGCTCGTCCCGGGCGGCATAGGTGGGCATGGCCTCCTCGCTCAGGATTTTGGCAGCCCGCTCCTTGTCGGTGACAAGGGTAACCTGGCACTTGTCGACAACGGCGTCAAACTCATCCATAATCATGGTGTAGAGGACTTCGGCGAAGTGCTTCAGCCGCAGGCCCTTGTCAAAGGCGTCCTTGGAGATACGGATCCGGAACTGGTTTCTCTGGCCGGTGTGCATAACGCCTTCCATGTAGTTGAACCAGGCGTGGATCTTCCGCTCGATGACGGACTCGAAGTCGGCCTGCATCTTCTCACCGTAGACCTCGATATAGGTGGCCAGGGGCAGATCGCGGATGCCGGCGTCAAAGTCGGGGCCGTCGACGACGATCTTATGATCCTCGACCTCATCCTCGGCACGCATCTTGACCAGCTCGCAGGTGGTGTTCTTGCCGGAGTACATCTCGCAGACGGTGTCGCCCTTACGGATGATCTCGCCCTCGAAAGCGGCGGCGAAGGCCACGGGGATGGGCAGCTCCTTGGTCTTAATCTTGATGTTGCGCAGGTGCAGGGAACGCTTGACGGTCTCGTCGTGGTTCGTGCAGCTCTCGAGCGCGCCGGGAACCTGATTCTCGCCCAGGTCGACGTCCACGACCACGGGGAAGCCCAGGGCGATGGCGCCGGCGCCGGCGGAGACGACGACCTCGTTCAGGGCGCCGAAGGTGTTGACGAAGGCGGGAACACGGTCCTTGGTGTAGGTCAGCAGGCCGCCCAGGTCGCCGGGGGTGACGTTGCCGAAGATCAGGGCGGCGCGGATGGCGACGGTGACGACGTGGATGACGGAGGTGACGTCATGGCCCAGAGGCACGATACGGAACTCGAGACCCATGCGGACGCCCTGCTCGGCGCACTGCTCAATGACGTTGCCAACCAGGAACGTCAGGATGCCCTTGGACTGGTAGTCCTTGACAACCTTGGCGACGGCAGCGGGATCCTCAGCCTCGCCCAGAACGACGGCCAC
>CAMGPO010000296.1 GCA_946060825.1 uncultured Clostridia bacterium
CTTGTGCTGTGACATGATAGGATAGAGCTGACAGGAGATACAAATCGGAATTTGACGAGGAGTGTGATTGTATGAAATGTCCTTTCTGTGATACAGAAATGCTTCATGGATATTTGAATTGTGGAACAACCATTTGGAGCGAACGAAAACACAAACTCAGTTTGCTTCCTGACGGAAAGGAAAAATATGCATTACATTTAAAGCAGCCTCTCATGTCTCCAAATCAGATTGAAAGCCATTGCTGCCCAAAGTGCAAGCGAATTATAATTGATGCAACAGATTATGAAAATAATCTTGCTTGACAACTTCCAGTTTGCCGGGGCGTTGAACCAGAGACAAAACCATTTCGGAACGAAAGGGCGCACTTTTATACACTCCTGTCGGACGTATCGCGCGTTCCGGGGCGCTTCATCCGACCCCGGCAGAAGAAAACTTGGCTGCGTCACTTCGTTCCGTCAAGGCGGCTGCATCTCCCCTTGCGCCGCTCAAACGGCGATCCCCTGTGAACTTGCCGCCGGCAAGTTTGCATGATGTGCAGAAAAAGATCCTCCGTATGATTGCAGCCATACGGAGGATCCACTGTTTTCTGAACGCCGCCCGATGGGGCGGTTTTTTCATGCCGGGCGCAGGGCCGGGAGACGGTTACAGGTTCTTTTCGGCGCGGGTTTCGCAGTAGATGCAGCGGTAGGTTCCGCTCTGGCGGTCGGTCAGCTTGAAGACGTGCTTCAGCTCCTGCTCCGTGGAGGTGATGCAGCGGGGGTTCTTGCACTTGATGACGTCGGTGATCAGCTCCGGCAGCTCCGGGTGCAGCTTCTTGACCCGCTCGCCGTTCTCGATGATGTCCACGGTGATCTGGGGGGCGATGTAGCCCAGCATATCATAGTTCAGATCGATGATCTCGGCGATCTTGAGAATGTCCTTCTTGCCGTACTTCTCGCTGACGGCGTTCTTGATGAGGGCGACCTCGCAGTCCAGGTCCTCCAGCTTCAGATAGCGGTACAGCTCCATGCCGCGCCCCGCGGGGATGTGGTCGATGACGATGCCGTTGACAATGGTTCCGATAATCATGGGTTACACCTCCAGCAGCTTGAGAATCAGGGCCATGCGGATGTACTTGCCGCAGAGCACCTGCTTGAAGTAGCAGGCCCGGGGATCCCGGTCGATCTCCACGCTGATCTCGTTGACTCTCGGCAGCGGATGCAGGATGGAGAGATCGGATTTTGCCGTGGTCAGCTTGTCGCGGGTCAGGATGTAGCTGTCCTTCAGGCGGATGTAGTCGGCCTCGTTGAAGAACCGCTCCCGCTGAACCCGGGTCATGTAGAGCACATCCAGCTTTGGCATGGCCTCCTCAAGGGAGCGGGTCTCAACGAAGGGGATATTGCCGCGGACGAGAACGTCGGTGCGGACGTTCTCCGGGATGACCAGCTCCTCGGGGGAGATCAGGACGAAGTCCACGCCCTCATAGCGGGACATGGCGGTGATGAGAGAATGAACGGTGCGGCCGAACTTCAGGTCGCCGCAGAGGCCCACGGTCATGTGGTCGAGGCGGCCCTTCTCCCGCTTGATGGTCAGCAGGTCGGTCAGGGTCTGGGTCGGGTGGTTGTGGCCGCCGTCGCCGGCGTTGATGACGGGGATGTCGACGTTCTGGGCCGCGACCATGGGCGCGCCCTCCTTGGGATGGCGCATGGCGATGATGTCGGCGAAACAGGCGACGGTGCGAGCTGTGTCGGCCACGCTCTCGCCCTTGGCGACGGAGCTGCTGGTGGCGGAGGCGAAGCCCAGCACCTGGCCGCCCAGCTCGTACATGGCCGCCTCAAAGCTCAGGCGGGTGCGGGTGGACGGCTCGTAGAACAGGGTCGCCAGCTTCTTGCGGTCGCAGCGGTGGGCATAGGCGTCGGGGTTCGCGATGATGTCCTCGGCAGTGGCGATCAGCTCGTTGATCTCACCCTCGGTCAGATCGAGGATGTTCAGAAGATCCTTTTTCACTTCGCGGCACCTCCGATCCAGCTCTCGTCGGAGGGATTCTCGCGGAAGCGGAGCAGTCGTGCCCGATCATCGGGTCGGATGTAGCACTCCCGGACAGCCACCTCGGCCACGGTGTCGAGGTCGGTCAGGCTGACGTTCTGCACATTGGCGGCGGCCAGACGGTCGACGCTCTTTTTCATGCCGTAGGTGAAGATGCTGACGATGCCCAGCACCTCGGCCCCGGCCTCGCGCAGGACGTCCACGACCTCGAGGACGCTGCCGCCGGTGGAGATCAGATCCTCGACGACGACGACCTTCTGGCCGGGCAGAAGCTTGCCCTCGATCTGGTTCTTGCGGCCATGGTCCTTGGCCCCGGAGCGGACATAGCCCATGGGCAGGCCCATCAGGTGAGCGGTGATGGCGGCGTGGGCGATGCCGGCGGTGGAGGTGCCCATCAGGACTTCGACGTCGGGATAGTGGGTGCGGATGAGGGTGGCGAGGCCCGTCTCCACGTCGGTGCGGACGGCGGGGTCGGAGAGGGTCAGGCGGTTGTCGCAGTAGATGGGGCTTTTGATGCCGCTGGCCCAGGTGAAGG
>CAMGPO010000297.1 GCA_946060825.1 uncultured Clostridia bacterium
CGAAGCCGAGGCGGGCGATGGTGTCGGCGAAGCGCTCGCCGGAGATGCCCTCGTCCCGGAACAGCAGGATGGCCCGCTCCACCAGAGCGACGACCTCGTCCTCGCTGGTGAAGATCTTGCCCAGGGGCTTGCCCATGGCGACCTTCTTGCCCCAGCGGCCGCCGAGGTAGACCTTGTAGCCGTAGATGCCCTCCTCGATGGCGTGGAAGGGGCACTTGCCTACGCAGCGGCCGCAGTGGTTGCAGGCCTCCGGGTCGATGGCGATCTTGCCGTCCACGACCTTGGCGACGTGGATCGGGCAGCCGTTCTCCACCTGGCACTTCTTGCAGCCGCGGCACTTGTCAAAGTCGATCTGCGGGATCCGCTGGCCGACGATGCCCAAGTCGTTCAGGTCGGGCTTGACGCAGTTGTTTGGGCAGCCTCCGACGGCGATCTTGAACTTGTGGGGCAGGGACACCTCGTGGTAGCCCTTGTAGTAGAGCTGATGCAGCTTTTCGCTGAGGGCGAAGGTGTCGCAGAGGCCGTACTGGCAGGTCGTGCCCTTGCAGGAGACCACGGGCCGCACCTTGGAGCCGGTGCCGCCGGTCTCGAGGCCGTTCTCGTTCAGATATTCCATCAGCGGTTCCAGATTCTCGTGAGGCACGCCCTGAATCTCCAGGGTCAGGCGGGTGGTCATCGTGACCTCGCCGGAACCGTAGCGCTCGGCAGCCTCGGCCACGGTCTTCTGCTCGTCGCTGGTCAGCTTGCCGTTGCGGGTGATGACGCGGACGTTGAAGCGGTCGGGATACCGCTTGTCCTGCAGGCAGCCGAGACCCTTGACCCGCTTGATCTCCGCGGCGGACAGGGGACCGGCGGTGCGGACGCGGACGTCGTTGAAGGTTGCGCCGCCCTCGAGGACGCGGGTGTTGGTGTAGCCGTAGGCCTTCAGCCGGTTCTGCAGGAAGTAGCCCCGCTTGCCCTTGGCGCAGACCAGCAGCAGCTTCTCGTCTTTGGCGTAGCCCTCCATGGGGCCGGTGACCCTGGCGAGGTCAATCCAGGAAGCGCCGGGGATCTTCGCGGCGGGCTGGACGTCCAGCACCTTGTAGTCTTTCGCAGCACCGGCGGCGTATTCGGCGGGGGTGAAGGTCTCGAAAGCGCCGGAGAGCTTGTTTTCGAGGATCATGCAGGCCTGGGCGAAGGGATGGATGGCGGTGGAGAAGGGAGGGGCGTAGGCAAAGTCGGCCAGATCGAAGTCATCGAGGACGGCTTCCTTGACAAGACCGGTGACGGCGATGTCCACCATCTTGTCCACAGCGCCCGCGCCAAAGACCTGGATGCCCAGAAGGCGGCGGGTCGCCCGGTCGGCGATCAGCTTGGTGACGAAGCTGTCCGCCCCGGGGAAGTAGTGGGCCTTGTCGTCGGTGACGCAGACGACGGAGACGGCGTCATAGCCCGCGGCCTTGGCCTGGGCCTCGGTCAGGCCGGTCCGGCCGGCGTTCAGGCCGCCGGGCAGCTTGACCACGCCGGTGCCGAGACAGCCGCGGTAGGCCGTCGGGGTGCCGGTCAGGGTCTTGGCGAGGGCGCGGGCCGTCAAATTGGCGGTGCTGCCCATGGCGGACCACTGGCCCTGGCCGGTGATGGCGTTTCTGACCATGGCGCAGTCGCCGGCGGCGTAGATGTCGGGCAGGTTGGTCTGCATATACTCGTCCACAACGACGGTGCCCTTGAACAGCTCGATGCCGCTGCCCTCGAGGAAGGCGGTGGCGGGCCGGACGCCGATGGCCAGCACGACCACGTCCGCCGGGAGAGTGCCGTTGCCGGTTACGACGGAGACGGCCTTCTCCGTGCCGCCGACGGCCCGGATGGCGGTGGCGGTCAGAACCCGGAGACCGGCCTTGCGGAGCTGCTTTTTGGCGTAGTCGGCCATTTCGCGGTCAAAGGCGTTGGGCATGACCTGATCCGCCGCGTCGATGACGGTGACGGCGAGCCCCTTTGCCTGCAGATTCTCGGCGGCCTCGAGGCCGATGAAGCCCGCGCCGGCGACGACGGCATTGCGGCAGCCATTCTCCTCGACGTAGGCCCGGAGGGCAGCGGCGTCCTCGGGCGTCCGCAGGCAGAACACGCCGGGCAGGTCCTTCCCGTCGATGGGCGGGACGAAGGGGGCCGCGCCGGTGGCGATGACCAGCTTGTCAAAGGACTCGGTGAATTCTGCCCCGCTGCGAAGATCGCGGACGGCGACGGTCTTACCTGCCGGATCCACGGACGTGACCTCGCAGCCGGTGCGCACCTGCGCGCCGGTCAGGCCCTCGTACTTGGCCGGGGTGTTGACAATCAGCTCGTCCCGCGTGGCGATGGCCCCGCCCACATAGTAGGGCAGGCCGCAGCCGGCGTAGGAGATGTCCGCGCCTTTAGTGAGGATCAGGACTTCCGTGCTCCGGTCCTCGCGCTTGATTTTGGCAGCCGCCTTGGTTCCCGCAGCGACGCCGCCGATGATGACCACTTTCATAGCTTGTTCCCTCCGGTTTTTTAATTTCTGACTTGATTATACAACACTATCTCAATAAAATATAA
>CAMGPO010000298.1 GCA_946060825.1 uncultured Clostridia bacterium
GACGAGCTGCTCCGCCAGCTTGAGCGGGCCGAGCGGTTCATCTTCCTCGAGTTTTTCATCGTCGACGAGGGGCTGATGTGGGGCCGCATCCTCGACGTGCTGGCCCGCAAGGCCGCCGCCGGCGTCGACGTCCGCCTGCTGTACGACGGCACCTGCGAGCTGAGCCTCCTGCCCCGGGACTACCCCAGCCGCCTGGAGAAGCTGGGCATCCGCTGCAAGGCCTTCTCCAAGGTGACGCCCTTTGTCTCCACCCACTACAACTACCGTGACCACCGCAAGATTCTTGTCATCGACGGCCATACCGCCTTCACCGGCGGCGTCAACCTCGCCGACGAGTACATCAACCACATTGAGCGTTACGGCCACTGGAAGGACACCGCCGTCATGCTCCGGGGCGACGCCGCCGAGAGCTTTACCCTGATGTTCCTCCAGATGTGGAACATCACCGAGCGGGAGGCCGTCTTTACCCCCTTGCTGGGCCGGCCGGAGGCCCTGCCTGCCCGGGACGGCTTCGTCATCCCCTACGGCGACTGTCCCCTCGACCGCGACAAGGTTGGCGAGCAGGTCTACATCGACCTCCTGAACCGGGCCCAGCGCTATGCCCACATCATGTCGCCCTACCTGATCCTTGACGGCGAGCTCCAGAACGCCCTGTGCTTCGCCGCCGAGCGGGGTGTGGAGGTGGCGCTGATCCTGCCGGGCATCCCCGACAAGAAGGCCCCCTACGCCCTGGCCAAGACCCACTACCGGCGGCTGATGGAGTCCGGCGTGCAGATCTACGAGTATACCCCCGGCTTTGTCCACGCGAAGGTCTTTGTCTGCGACGGCCGCGAAGCCGTGGTGGGCACGATCAATCTGGACTACCGGAGCCTTTACCACCACTTTGAGTGCGCCGCCTACCTCCACGGCTGCCGCTGCATCGGCGATATCGAGGCCGACTTCCAATCGACAAAAGCGAAGTGCCGCCGTGTCACCCGGGAGACGCTGAAGCAGGAGAAGTGGACGACAAAGCTGATGGGGATTCTGCTCAAGGCCGTCGCGCCTCTGCTCTGAACATCTGACAAAAGGACGCCGTTCCGGAGAACGGCGTCCTTTTTGGGCGGTGACACCTTGTCGAGGGCTGTCATATTCTGGAATGGGCCGCGATGGCGGCCCGGAAAGGATGATCCCCATGGGCGTCACCCACGCCTCCAAAACCCCCGACACCGCCACGATCCCCTGCGGCGGCACCTTCCACGTCACCCTCGCCCTGACCGCCGAGCCGGATCTCGTCTCCAAGCCCATCGACGTCGTACTGCTCCTGGACCGCTCCGGCAGCATGGCCGGCAAGCCCCTCGAGAGCCTCAAAAAGGCGGCCAGGACCTTCGTCGACATCCTTGACGAGGCCACCGACGGCGTACAGGACGGCCAGATCGGCGGCGGCAGCCGCATCGGTATTGTCAGCTTTGCCTCCACGGCCACCGCCGACGCCCCGCTGATGACCTCGGTGCAGGCCCTGCGGGCCGCCATCGACGGCCTCCGGGACGGCGGCTCTACCAACCACGCGGACGCCTTCTCCAAGGGGGCCGCCCTCTTTGACCCGGCCTCCGCGAACGCCCGCATCCTCGTGATGTTCACCGACGGCGTGACCACCGCCGGCCCGCCCCCGGCGCCCATTGCCGAGGCGGCCAAAACCCAGGGCGCAGTGATCTACTGCATCGGCCTCTCCGGCAGCGGCGGCCTCGACGAGCAGGCCCTCCGGGACTGGGCCTCCGACCCTGACGACGCCTACGTCGCCATCACCCCCGACGACGAGGATCTGGAAGACCTCTTCGCCGGTCTTGCGGAGAACCTCTCCAAGCCCGGCGCGACCGACATTGTCATCGACGAGACGGTCACGGCCTGCTTCCGCATCCTCTCCGCCGACACGCCCACGAAGGGCGCTGTCACCCTGACCGGCGACCGCTCCCTCCAGTGGAAGATCGCCGAGCTGGGCGTCCGCAAGAGCGAAGGCGCGGAGCTGCGCTTCACCGTCCGCCACGAGGGCGTCTGCTCCGGCGATCTGCCCATCAACGAATCCATCACCTACCTCGACCACGAGGGCAACCACGTCGACTTCGGAGACCCGGAGATCGAGGTGGAGTGCGGCGTGGACACCCTGCCGGAGCCTTGCCCCACGCCGGTGGAAATCCACATCGACGGCTGCGAGGACAGCGTGGAGTTCGACGCGGGCGTGCTGGCCCTCGAATCCCTGGGCCGGATTCTGCAGCTCGACGTAACCCTGAAAAACGTCTGCCCAAACCGCCGGGTGGCCCTGGCCGTGGTGCTGACCGAGGTGGATGACAAGGGCGATGAGCATAAGCGTGGCCTCAAGACCCTGGTCATCCCGGCCCACCACCGCACGGGCTGCCGGGATGTCAAGGTGCGGTGCGTGAAGTTCGTCCTGCCCGAGGAGCTGGACGTCTCCGGCCGCTCCGACGGGATCTGTGACCGCCGGAACTTCAAGGCCCGGCTCTTTGCCCACTATATCGACAGCGACTTCGAGTGCTGCCACCCGTAACACG
>CAMGPO010000299.1 GCA_946060825.1 uncultured Clostridia bacterium
ACCACATTTCGGTTCGCGTTTTGGCTACACTCAACCGCCATGCCACATCGAATGATGCCGAGCAGGGAAGCGGCCAGCAGGCCGGTGCCGCAGGTGCCGATGTTCGCGCCGAGGATGGCCGGAACCGCCAGATCCATGGTCAGCCCCATCCCCTGCAGCGCCCCGATGGAGACGGCGGAGCTTTGAATGACGGCCGTGAGAGCCAGAGTGCTGGAAAATGCCCGCCACGGGGTCTGCATCGCCGGGGAAAGGCTGCGCAGCGGGGCGGCGGCGAATTGGAGCAGCTCCATGCCGGACAGCACCAGAGAGAGGCCCAGCAGGGACGCCGAGGCCGCCGGACGCTTCCGGAGCAGCAGGGCGAGAAAGGCCAGGGGCAGTCCCGTTCCCCGTAGGGCGGCGGCGCGAATTCCCGAGAACAGCCAGACCGTGACCGTCGTGCCGACGTTGGCGCCGAGGAGCATGGGAAAGCAGCCGGCGGCGGTCAGGACCCCCGCCTCCGACAGGGAGACAAGGCAGGTCGTCACCGCCGAGGAGGACTGGACTGCCGCCGTCCAGAAGAGGCCGCGGAGAAAGCCGTCCGGGACATCCAGCCGTTCCCCCGCCGGCCGAAAGAGGCCCGAGAGGCCCCGGGAAAGCCCGTCCATCCCCAGAAACAGAAAGCCCAGTCCGCCCAGCAGATAGATCACTGTCTGCATACCATTCCCCCAATCCTCCCTAGAATTTATGCAGCCCGTGGGAAGCATGATGCAAAAAACCTCCTGCCGGAGCAGGAGGTTTTCTTCAGGAGCGCCGGGACAGCCGGCGGGAGGCCAGAATGGCCGCCAGCAGGGACACGACTCCGTAGACCGCTGTGATCGTCAGGGGCCGGGCGATGCCTGCCGTATTCCCCGACAGGGCCATCCGGCCCGCCTCCGTGGCGTTGGCGAAGGGCAGCAGGAAGGCGACCGTCTCAAAGACGCCGCCGACCAGGCTGAGGTCGAACCAGGCCCCGGAGAGCCAGGCCGAGAGGTTGGTCAGCAGGGCGCCGCAGAGACTGCTGGCCTGCCGCTCCGTCAGGAGACAGCCGCAGAGCAGGCCCAGGGACAAAAAGCAGACGGCCATGGGAAGCTGGACGGCGATCGCCAGCAGGATCCGGGGCGTCCAGGCAAGGCCCAGCAGCAGGGCCGTGCCGTAGGCCACGGCCATCTGGCCCAGGGCGATGGGCAGCAGGGGCAGCAGGTAGCCGAGGAAGAAGTCCGTGCCAGTCATCGGCGTGGCCTGGAGCCGCATCAGCAGACTGCCGCTGCGGTCCTTAGCCACCAGCGTGGCGGCAAAGAGGCAGAGAAACGAGAGGCCGAAGCAGGTGATTCCCGGCGTCAGGCTGTCCAGTTCGAAGAGGCTGACGGGGATGTTCCGCTGGATCACCGTCATCAGGAGCAGCAGGGCCACCGGAAAGCCCAGCCCGAAGCCGAGGCTCATGGGATCCCGCAGGATCTCCTTCGCTGTCCGGCGGCCGAATACCAGAATTCTCATCGGAGCCCCTCCTCTGTGGCCAGCATGGTGAAGGCCGTCTCAAAATTTGCCGCCCCGGTGGCGGCAAGCAGCTCCGCCTCGGTGCCCAGGGCCTTCAGCCGGCCGTGGTTCATAATGGCGATTCGGTCGCAGAGGGCCACGGCCTCCTCGAGATAGTGGGTGGTCAGCAGCAGTGTGACCTTGCCCTTCAATCCCTCGATGACCGTCCACAGCTCCCGCCGGGCCAGCACATCGAGGCCGAGGGTCGGCTCGTCGAAGAACAGGATCTTCGGCCTTTGGATCAATGCCATGGCGATGGAGAGCCGCCGCTGCCAGCCGCCGGAAAGCTTCGCGGCCCGCTTTTTCTCCACCTCGCCGAGGCGGAGCTCCGTAATCATCTCCCCCGCCTGCCGCGCAGCCTCTTTGCGGCCGTGGCCGCAGATGCCGGCGATCAGCTCCAGATTCTCCCGCACGGTCAGATTCGGCGCCACCGCCGTCTCCTGCGGCGAGAGCGCGATCTCCGCTTTGACGGCCTGGGGCTCCGTCACGATGCTGTGTCCCAGCAGCTTTGCATCGCCGGCTGTGGGCTTTGTCAGGCAGGCGAGCATCCGGATGGTCGTCGTCTTGCCCGCTCCGTTGACACCCAGCAGGGCCAGGCATTCTCCGGCGTGAACCGTCAGATTCAACTCGTCCACCGCCGTCATATCTCCGTAGCGCCTGGTCAGGCCGCGGATCTCAATTCCCTCCATGGTTCTGTCTCCTCTCCAGCGCCGCATTGATGCGGTCGATGCTCGTTTTATTGAGACGGTACTGGACGCCCCAGGTGATGCCGTAGGTCAGCAGAATATTGGCCAGCACCAGCAGCAGCGTAATCGGCCGCAGGGGCAGGTAGCAGACCACCAGGAAGGGCAGATAGACCACGCCGGTCACAAGGAAATGCACCAGATACTGCTGCACGGCAGTCCAGCGCTCCAGCTCAAAGAGCAGGGCCGCCGCCGCAAAGGTGACGCCGATCAGGCCGACCCAGACCGTCTGTACAGCAACGGCGG
>CAMGPO010000300.1 GCA_946060825.1 uncultured Clostridia bacterium
CAGGATCCCTACCATGAGCCGGGACAGGCCCACGGCCTGGCCTTTTCGGTCCGGAAGGGCGTGAAGATTCCGCCGTCCCTTGTCAATATCTACAAAGAACTGGAATCGGATTTGGGCGTTCCGCCCAAGGAAACCGGCTGCCTGACGGCCTGGGCGGAGCAGGGCGTGCTGCTGCTGAACACGGTGCTGACTGTGGAGCGGGGGAACGCCAACAGCCATAAGGCTTTCGGGTGGCAGCGGTTTACCGACGCCGTAATGGCCGCCGTGGCCCGGCTGCCCCAGCCGGTGGCCTGCGTCCTCTGGGGCGGACAGGCCCGGAAGAAGGCGTCCCTGCTGGCCGCGGAGGCGCCGCGCCTGATTCTCAGCGGGCCCCATCCCAGTCCGCTTTCGGCCTACCGTGGATTCTTCGGCAGCAAGCCCTTCTCGCAGATCAACGGCTTTCTGGAGGACCACGGCGAAGCGCCGATCGCGTGGTGACAGAAAAACGGACGTCCCGGCGGGACGTCCGTTTTCAGTTCGTTTTTTGACGCCGCTCCCGGCGGAGGCGGCGGAGGTAAGCTGGGATCTCCTTCTCCGGCATTTCCAACTCGACAGAGAGCCGCCGCAGCTCCCGCTTCCGGAGGATCAGGGCCAGAGTCAGGGCCAGAACGGCAAAATAAGCGGCCAGAGCGGCGGAAAACCACCAGCCGCGGAGCGAAAAAATGCGCACAACCAGCCAGACATTGGCCCAGAGAACGGCCAGCGTCAGCGGAAACGCCAGCCAGCGGAGTCGGACGCGGTGCTGCTTCATACTTACCTCCGTATTGCAAAAGACCCGCTGCAGCGGGTCTTTCCGCAGTGCTATCTGGCAGTTTCCTTGATGATGTAAGCGTCGAGACAGTAGCGCATGATGGCGCGCCGGGTCACAATTCCGATGAAGCTCCCCTTGTCGTCGACCACCGGCACAAAGTTTTGATCCACGGCCTTACTGACCAGATCCTCGATATCCGTGTTGACGGAGACGGGTGCGTTGTCCCTGTGATGCTTGATTTCCATGATTCCGTGCTCTTCCGTCCGCTTGAGATCCATGCCGCAGATGTCCTTGGCGGCCCAGAGCAGATCGCCCTCTGTCAGGGTGCCAGCGTATTTTCCGTCCCGGTCGAGAATCGGAATGGCCGCGTAGCCGGTGCTCTCCATGCGTTCCAGCGCCTGGCGGATGGTGTAGTAGGAATAGAGATAGGAGCAGGTTGCCTTCGGAGTCAGGAAAAACAGGATATTCATAAAGGGCAGTCCTCCTCTCGTAATTTTTATTGTACCATGTTCCTGCGACGCAATCGTGAACGATTTGTGAACGACCGAAAAAGAGCGCCGAAAAAAATTTGCACATTTTGCAAGAGATGTGATATACTCTATGCAAATCCTGCTGGAGGTGAGGGAATGGAACCGCTGAGCTATGAAAAGCGCGGCTACTTGAAGGAGGACTTTCGCCTGTTTCACCTGGCGGACAACAACCTCGGCCCCATGGACTACCACTATCACACCTTTCACAAGATCATCATCCTGCTGGCCGGCCGCACCGGTTACGCCATCGAGGGCGAGCGCTACACCCTGCAGCCCGGCGACTTCGTTCTGGTGGGCCGCGGCAGCATCCACCGGCCGGAGGTAGAGAGGGACACCTTCTATGAGCGGATGATCCTCTACATCTCGCCGGAATATCTGGCCAGGTACCGGACAGCGGACTGCGACCTCGAGGCCTGCTTCCGCCGGGCCCAGTCGGACTTTCACTACGTCTACCGCAGTGGCAGCGGCGACCAGATCAAGCCTCTGCTGCAGGCCCTGGAGAAGGCTGTGAACGAGAAGGACTTCGGCGCGGAGCTACTGAGTCGGGCGGTCTTTCTCCAGCTCATGATCGAGATCAACCGCGCCACGGCCCGGAAGCGCTACATCACGGCCTCCGCCGGGGACTCCAAGATCGTCTCGATATTGCAATACCTGAACCTCCACCTGACGGAGCCACTGTCCATCGACGAGCTGGCCGCCCGGTTTTACATCAGCAAATACCACATGATGCGCAGGTTTAAGGAGGAGACGGGCTACACGATCCACAGCTACATCGCCGAGAAGCGGCTGCTGCTGGCCCGCCAGCTGCTCTCGACCGGCCAGCCAGTGACGGAGGTCTGCTACCAGGCCGGCTATCAGGACTATTCGACTTTTTCCCGGGCCTACCGCAAGCGGTTCGGGGCCTCTCCCTCGGCGGATCAGCGCCGGGAGCGGCAGGAATAAGAGACAGGAACGGTGATTGCGTTGAAATTTCACAAGATGAACGGAGCGGGAAATGATTTTATCCTGCTGAACAATCTGGACGGGGCGCTGCCTGTGGAGGCCCTGCCGGGGCTGGCCCGGACGCTCTGCGAGCGCCACCTCTCCATCGGGGCCGACGGTCTGATGGTCGTGGCGAAGCCTACCGGCGAGGGCGACTACCGGATGCTCTTCTACAACTCCGACGGCAGCGCCGGCGAGATGTGCGGCAGTGGCGCCCGCCGCCTCGGCCGCTACGG
>CAMGPO010000301.1 GCA_946060825.1 uncultured Clostridia bacterium
CTGAACTGCTTGGCATAGACGATAAAGGCGGAGATGACACCGACGGAGATCAGATCATTTACGGCAAAATAACCGCCGAAGGCCGCGATGATGACGAAACCGATGTTGCCAATGCAGTTCATGATCGGTCCCATGACGCCGCTGAACACGTCGGTGCGGATGCCCGCCCTTGTCAGAGAGTCGGAGGTATTACAGAACTCTTCCGTGGTAATATCCTGATGGTTATAGGCTACGACAGTGCGGTAGCCGGAGATCATTTCTTCCACAGTGCCGTTGAGCTGTCCCAGGAGCTGCTGCCGCCTGCGGGAATATTTCCGGACCTTCCCGGACAGGATTTTCGTCGCCAGCAGGGTCAGAACCACTGTGCCGCAGCTCAGCAACGCCAGCTGCCAGCAGTGGTACAGCATGATGGCCACCGTTCCGAGAATCGTCAAAACACCAGAAAACAGGGACGGCAGGGATTGCGATACAGTTGTGGAAATGTTTTCAATGTCGTTGGTCATCCGGCTCATCACATCGCCGTGGGAGTGGGTATCGAGATAATGGACAGGCAGGTCGACGATCTTGCCGAACAGCTCCTCCCGCATCCGCCGGACAATGCGCTGGCTGAGCCGCGCACTGATGAGTCCCTGAAAGAGCTGACAGGCGCTGTAGAGCAGATAGACGGTCAGCATCAGCGTCAGCGCAGCCGTCAGCCGGCCGGCCTTTTCCCCTGCGATGATATCGATGGCCCGGCTCTGCAGGCTAGGGGCAAAGACGCCGCAGAGGGTCCCGAAAATCACGACAGCAAGCATGGCGCAGACCATCGCTTTCTCCCGGACGAAATAGGTCAGAATCCGGCGGAGGGTCGCCCCCACGTTTTCCGCATACTCCACCTCCACAAAGCGGTTGTGGCGGTTCATCCCGGGGATATTCCGTTCCTCCAGTTTTTTGTTGTCAATCATGGTCATCATCTCCCATCTGGGAATCGTAGATGTCCCGATATGCAGCACAGCGCGCCAGCAGTTCTTCGTGGGTGCCAACGTCGGCAACCGTCCCGTCCTCCAGGACGACGATTCGATCTGCCCGCCGGACGGAGGCAATCCGCTGGGCGATCAGCAGCCTGGTACGGTCCGGACACGCCGCCTTCAGGGCGGCGTACAGATCTGCCTCAGTTTTCAGGTCGAGGGCGCTGGTGGCGTCGTCGAGAATCAGAATTTCCGCGTCCTTCACCACAGCCCGGGCAATGGAGATCCGCTGCTTCTGACCGCCGGACAGACTCATACCGCGCTCGGCCACCATAGTTTCGTAGCCCTCAGGCGTCCTTTGTACAAAGCCGTCCGCCTGGGCCACCTCCGCCGCCTGCCGCACAGCGGCCTCGTCCGCCTCCGGGCTGCCCCAGGCAATGTTTTCCCCGATGGTCTGGCTGAACAGCTCGCTCTTTTGCAGGGCAATTGCAACTTTGCCCCGCAGGGCCTTCTGGTCATAGTCCCGCACGTCTACACCGTCGACCAGGACCGCACCCTCTGTCACGTCGTAGAAACGGGGGATCAGATTCACCAGTGTGGATTTGCCGCAGCCCGTCGCGCCCATGATGGCCACCGTCTCGCCGGGACGGATGGTCAGATTGATGTGCTTCAGAATCACCTGATTGCTGCCCGGATAGGCAAAGGAGACGTCCCGGAACTCGATATGCCCACGCAGTTCCGTTTCGCCGGAGAAGCCGTCGTCCTTCAGCTCCGGCTCGCTGTGCAGCACCTCCCTGACGCGCTTCCATGAGGCATAGCCGCGGGAGATGTTCTGGAAGAGCATAACCAGCATCAGAACGCCGTTCAGAAGCTGCGTGGTATAGGTGATCGCCGCCATAATGGTACCGGGCGACGTTGTCCCTGCGCTAACCTGAACGGAGCCGGCCAGCAGGATCACCGCCACAACCACATACATCAGCGCATTGACCGTCGGATTCATAAAGGCGAAAACGGTCAGCACGTGGAGCTGGGTCTTAATCAGCTCGTCGTTGGCCTTCCCAAAGCGCACTTTTTCATAAACTTCCCGGACGCAGGCCTTGATGATGCGGATGCCGGACACGTCCTCCTGCAGGATGCCGTTGATGTTGTCGAGCTGTGCCTGCAACTTTGTGAAAAATGGATTTGCCTTCCAGAGACACAGGGCCATGCAGCCCACAATCCAGGGAAACGCGCAGATGACAATCAGGCCGAACTGCCGGTTCAGGCGGAACATGAAAACCATGCTCCCGAAGGTTAGCATGGATGTCCGGATCATACCCCGGACAAACTGGGAGACAAAGTTCTGCACCTGAGTGATGTCATTGGTCACGCGGGTCACCAGGGAGCCGGTGCTGAACCGGTCCAGCTGCGGGAAGGAAAAGGTCATGATGCTGCGGAAGGCGTCCTTCCGGATCTCATTGCCGATGTTCTGCCCCGTCATATGGACGAACACATTGTTCATAGAGCCGCACAGGCCGCCGAAGAGCACCAGAATGATCATCCGGAGTCCGAGACTCCAGATCAGATTCAGATCCCCCACGCCGCCGGTG
>CAMGPO010000302.1 GCA_946060825.1 uncultured Clostridia bacterium
AATTGCCGTTTCACATTCTGCCGGATCAATGCCCGGATTCAAAATCCACGCCACGGAAAAGGAGATCTGATTCTCCGTTCTGTCCAGCAGGCGAAAGCGATATCCATCCATGCTGTCTGATGCGGCCACCACGTACTTTTTGAATTTGCTTTCATCAAAGACGGGCGGCATCCGGAAAAACCCCTGTTCCAGATACCCCTGCTTCTTGGAGTACGCAAAGGCCTGCGCAAGTTCTTCCTCCTCATTCGGGTTATATGCGCCGATTCCGATTGCGTGGCCGCCGAAAGTTCCGGTAAGGGAGATGGCATGCTCATCTCCTCCGTTCTTTTTCAGCGCTCCGCCGTCGAACACCAACTGATACGCTACGCCTGTTTCCAGTTGTTCTGTTGCAATGACCAGATCATAATTTGTCTCTGTGGATAAAGTCGCCAGCACCTTGTTGTCCGCCCCGCACACCGCATAAGGAACGTTGAATGCGTGCTTTTTTACAGAAAACGGAATCTTCTGCTCACCGTTTCTGATGGAAATATTACCTGCCGGCGTTGAGAGCGCCAAAATATCTTGAAAAACATTGTTCTCCATAAAATCTCTCGCCCCCAGGACCGGCGCGAATGATTATCTTCCATTTCACAGCGCGTCATGATAAAGCGTTTACTCCGGCTGCAAGTCGTACCAGACCAGCAGGGAGCCGTCGCTGACAGTGATCTCCGCTGCCGTGCCGGTAAAGGAATTGCTGACTCCCAGAGGAAGCTCCGGCGTCAGAATACCGTCCTCCAGTCCGTATTTGAGACCCCGAATCGTGACGCCCCGGGCCGGACCGCTGATGGTGAACACCGAGAGGTTGCCCCGGTATCCGGCAGGAAAGGCCAGAACGCCGTTTTTCACCGCCGTGATGACGGAGGACCGGTCGTAGAGATACCCGGCGGCCCCGTGCTCTGTCAGGAACAGCAGACACTGGAGGTTGGCCAGGGTGTGTTCCGGCCGGTCGCCGCCGGTGCCGCCATAGAGGCAGAAGGCCCGGAAGCCCCGGTCAAGGCCCAGGCGGATGGCCGCCAGGGTGTCGGTGTCGTCCTTCTCCACCGGCAGACGCACCACGTTCTCCCCAGCCGGTACTTCCCCGAGGGAGTCAAAATCACCGATTACCAGATCCGGTACGACGCCGGATGCGCGGCAGTAAGCGTAGCCGCCGTCGGCGGCAATGACCAGATCTCCGGCTTCCGGTCTGCTCCGCAGGCCATAAAAGCTGCCCGCGCCGAAAATATAACATTTGCCCATGCGCTCATCTCCCGATTTTCTGTGATTGTATCCGCAAGACCTGCCCTTGTCAAGTACACCTCAGGCCCGGCCATCCAAAATGCCTGCCCCTTGACAGTTTCCCGCCCGGCGCGCATAATAGAGCACAAAGACGCGGCGAAAGGATGGTCGGCCATGGCCCTATTGGAGCAGATTGAACACTATATCCCTTTCAACGAGCAGGAGGCGCGGGACAGGCAATTCATCGCCACCGCCCTGAAGCGGCACGGGGACATCTTCACAAGGGAAAACGAAGTGCTGCATATGACCGCGTCCGCCTGGACGGTGAACAAGGCACGGGACAAGGCGCTGATGGTTTACCATAACATCTACCAGTCCTGGTCCTGGCTGGGCGGCCACGCAGACGGCGAGGCGGATCTGTTGGCAGTGGCGCTGCGGGAGGTCCGCGAGGAGAGCGGCGTGCGCACCCTCCGGCCGGTAACGGAGGACATCTTCTCCCTGGAAGTTCTGACCGTAGACGGCCATTGGAAGCGGGGGCAATACGTCTCTTCCCATCTGCATCTAAATCTGACGTACCTGCTGGAAGCGGACGAAGCAGAAGCGTTGACCGTGCTGGAAGCGGAAAACAGCGCCGTGCGCTGGTTTCCGCTGGAGGAAGCCGTGCAGGCGTCCTCGGAACCGTGGTTCCAGACAAACATCTACCCAAAGCTGAACGAAAAGCTGCGGCAATTTCCGTCTGCGGCCCTTCGATAAAAACCGGCGTGGCTTCTGCCACGCCGGTTTATTTGGATTCTGGCTCAGATCAGGTTCTTTTCGGTCTCCTTGTTGAACAGGTGGACCAGCTTGGGATCGAAGTCGAACTTGACCTCCTTGTGGTTGGCCAGAGCGGCGGCGTCAATGTTGGCGGTGGGAACCACGGCCACGACGTCCATGCCGTTGGCGTTCATATGGAGATGCAGCTCGGAGCCCATCATCTCAGACACGTCGATGCGGGCGGGAACGCCTTCGCTGCCAATCTGGACATGGACGGGACGGATGCCGAGAATGATATTCTGGGCTTCAATGCCGTTGGCCTTCAGGGCTTCCTGCTTGTCGGCAGGCAGTTCGAAGGTTCTGCCCATGACCTCGACGGCATACTTGCCGCCCTCGAGGGTCAGCTTGGCGTCGTTGAAGAAGTTCATCTGCGGGGTGCCGATGAAGCCGGCGACGAACAGGTTGGCGGGATGGTTGAAGACCTCCTGCGGGGTGCCGATCTGCTGGATGAAGCCGTCGCGCA
>CAMGPO010000303.1 GCA_946060825.1 uncultured Clostridia bacterium
GTACCGCGCTGCTCGCGGCCAAGCAGGAGCTGATCGCCTCCCTGCTGGAACAGGCCTATCAGAGTCTGCTTGCAAAACCGGACGAGGCTTACTTCTCGTTCCTGAAGGATGTGCTCGCGCACTATGCGCAGCCGCAGGCCGGCGAAATCTGCTTCTCGAAGCGCGATCTCGACCGGATGCCCGCCGGCTATCTGGAGGCGCTTCAGGTCATCGCCGCGGAAAAGGGCGGCAGCCTGACGCTCGCGCCCGAGCAGCGGGCGCTGGACGGCGGCTTCATCCTGATCTACGGCGGCATTGAGGAAAACTGCACCATCCGGGCGCTGTTCGACGCCCGCCGGGAGACCCTGCAGGACCAGGTCCACGGTTTGCTGTTCGCATGACGGGAAAGGAGTTTCCATGTCCGATACGAATTATACCTATGCGGTGGCCAGCATCCGTGTGATGGAGCTCTCCCTGTTCTCGGCGGCGACGCTGGAACAGCTGATGGCCTGCAAGACTTATCAGCAGTGCCTCCAGTTCCTGACGGAAAAGGGCTGGGGCGACGCCGACACGCCGCTGAACGCGGATGCCATCCTGACCCGGGAGCGGGAAAAGACCTGGGAGACTATCGCGTCCCTCCAGGTGGATCTGGCGGTGTTTGACGTCCTCTCCCTGCCGAAGCTGTACCACAACCTGAAGGCGGCCGTCAAGGAGGTCTGCACGGAGCACCACACGCCCGGCATTTTCTACAGCGACTGCCCCATTTCCGGCGAGGACATGATGGCCTGGCTCCGGGACAAGGACTACGAGGCCTTCCCGGCTCCCATGCGGGCCGCAGCCCAGGAAGCCTATGAGACCCTGCTTCAGACCCGGGATGGCCAGCTCTGCGATATCATCGTGGACCGGGCGGCCCTCGAGGCCATTGCGAAGGCCGGCCGCGAGGCCAGGGAAGACATCATCCGGGACTATGCCGAGAGCACCGTCGCCGTGGCGGATATCAAGATCGCCGCCCGCTGCGCGGCCACCGGTAAGACCATCGACTTCATGCAGCGGGCCATGGCCCCCTGCGACAGCCTCAGCGTTGACGCCCTGGCCATCGCCGCCCAGAGCGGTATGGCCAACCTGACGGACTATCTGCAGTCCGTGGGCTACGGTGACGCTGCCGAGGCGCTGAAGGAATCCCCCTCAGCCTTTGAACGGTGGTGCGATAACCGCATCATCGAGACCATTCAGCCCCAGCTCTACAACCCCTTCTCCGTCGGCCCGCTGGTCGCCTATGTGCTGGCCCGGGAAAACGAGATCAAAACGGTTCGGATCATCCTCTCCGGCAAACAGAACGATCTGCCGGAGGCCTCCATCCGGGAAAGGGTAAGGAATATGTATGTATAAGATTGCCGTAATGGGCGCCTATGACAGCATCTACGGATTCGCCGCCCTGGGGCTCAATACCTTTCCTGTCGAGGGCCATGAGGAGGGCCGCCGCCTGCTGCACAAGCTGGCGGAGAGCGATTACGCCGTCATCTATATGACCGAGGCCCTGGCAGCCGAGCTGGAGGAAGAGGTCGCCCGGTATAAGACCCGCGTCACCCCGGCGATCATTCTGATTCCCGGCGTCGCCGGCAACACCGGCAAGGGCATCGAGGGCGTCAAAAAATCCGTGGAACAGGCTGTCGGCTCCGACATTCTGTTCTCCAATCAATCGTAGAAAGGTGGGTGATCTCAGCCCATGAGTAGTAAAGGCACAATCAAGAAAGTCGCAGGCCCGCTGGTCATTGCAGAGGGTATGCGAGACGCCAATATGTATGACGTGGTTCGCGTCAGCCGTCAGCGTCTGCTGGGCGAAATCATCGAAATGCACGGCGACCAGGCCTCCATCCAGGTCTATGAAGAGACCTCCGGCCTTGGCCCCGGCGAGCCGGTGGAGTCCATGGATGTCCCCATGGCCGTCGAGCTCGGTCCCGGCCTGATCTCCAGCATCTATGACGGCATCCAGCGCCCGCTGGACGATATCATGGCCATCAGCGGCAACAACCTCAAGCGTGGCGTCGAGGTTCCCTCCCTGAAGCGGGATAAGAAATGGACCTTCGTCCCGGTGGCCAAGGTTGGCGACCAGGTCGCCGCCGGCGACGTCCTGGGCACCGTCCAGGAGACCATCATCGTTACTCAGAAGATCATGGTTCCCTACGGCATCGAGGGAACCGTCAAGGAAATCAGGGAAGGCGACTTCACCGTCACCGACACCGTGGCCGTTATCGCCACGAAGGACGGTGACAAAGCGCTGACCATGATGCAGAAGTGGCCGGTCCGGAAGGGCCGTCCCTACAAGGAGAAGCTGCCTCCCGCCACGCCTCTGGTCACCGGCCAGCGTGTCGTCGACACCTTCTTCCCCATCGCCCGCGGCGGCGTGGCGGCTGTCCCCGGCCCCTTCGGCTCCGGCAAGACCGTCATCCAGCACCAGCTGGCCAAGTGGGCCGAGGCGGACATCGTCGTCTACATCGGCTGCGGCGAGCGCGGCAACGAGATGACCGACGTTCTGA
>CAMGPO010000304.1 GCA_946060825.1 uncultured Clostridia bacterium
GGCGCAAAGATCATGAAGGATCTCGGCCTCATCCCCGATGGCTATAAGATCATGGTCGTCGGTTCCGTGCAGGAGGAGGACTGCGACGGTATGTGCTGGCAGTCCATCGTCAACGAGTATTTCAACGGCCCCGAGGACGCGCGCAGCAAGATCGAGTTCGTCATCTCCACCGAACCGACCGACGGCGGTATCTACCGCGGCCACCGCGGCAGAATGGAGATCCGCGTCGACGTGCACGGCGTATCGTGCCACGGCTCCGCGCCCGAGCGCGGCGACAACGCCATCCACAAGATGGCCGAGATCATCGAAAACGTCCGCGACCTCAACGAGAACGACGCGGAAGACGGCACTGAGATCAAAGGCCTCGTCAAGATGCTGGATCCCAAGTACAACCCGGATCACTGGGAGGACGCCCGCTTCCTGGGCCGCGGCACCTGCACCACCTCCCAGATCTTCTACACCTCTCCCTCCCGCTGCGCTGTGGCCGATTCCTGCGCCATCTCCATCGACCGCCGCATGACTGCCGGCGAGACCTGGGACTCCTGCCTCGACGAGATTCGGAACCTGCCCGCCGCGAAGAAATACGCCGACGACGTCAAGGTCTCCATGTATATGTACGACCGCCCGGCCTGGACCGGCGAGGTCTATGAGACCGAGTGCTTCTTCCCCACCTGGATCAACAAGGAATCCGCCGCCCACGTTCAGGCCCTGATCGACGCCCACCACGCCCTCTGGGGCGAGGAGCGGCTCTGGGCCGACGAGACCGCCCGTGCCAAGCGGGAGGGCCGTCCCCTGACCGACAAGTGGACCTTCTCCACCAACGGCGTCTCCATCCAGGGCCGCTACGGCATCCCCTGCGTCGGCTTTGGCCCCGGCGCTGAGAGCCAGGCCCACGCCCCCAATGAAATCACCTGGAAACAGGATCTCGTCACCTGCGCCGCCCTCTACGCCCTGGTGCCCAGCCTCTACAAGGCGGAGAACAAGACGGCCGACGTGACCCAGTTCCGGCAGAGCCTGACGGACAACGACATCAAGTAAGCCCACCCACAAAGAAAGATTTGGAGGAATAAAACATGAGCAAAGCGGTTGAACTGGCCCGGCATCTTGAGACCCTCAAGATCAACGATATGTACAAGAACGACTTCTACTGGACCTGGGACAAGACCAACGACGAGATCGACGCGATCTTCACCGTGGCGGACGCCCTGCGCGACCTGCGCGAGCGCAACAAGAACACCAAGGTGTTCAACTCCGGCCTCGGCATCTCCATCTTCCGCGACAATTCCACCCGTACCCGCTTCTCCTTCGCCTCCGCCTGCAACCTGCTGGGCCTGAAGGAGCAGCCCCTGGACGAGAAGGTCTCCCAGATTGCCCACGGCGAAACCGTCCGTGAGACGGCCAACATGGTCTCCTTCATGGCCGACGTCATCGGCATCCGGGACGATATGTTCATCGGCGAGGGCCACAAGTATCAGAAGACCTTCATCGACGCCGTCGACGAAGGCTACCGAGACGGCATCCTCGAGCAGCGGCCCACCCTGGTCAACCTGCAGTGCGACGTCGACCATCCCACTCAGTGCATGGCCGACCTGCTCCACGTCATCCACCACTTCGGCGGCGTAGAAAACCTGAAGGGCAAGAAGGTCGCCATGACCTGGGCCTACTCTCCCTCCTACGGCAAGCCCCTGTCGGTACCCCAGGGTGTTATCGGCCTCTTCACCCGCATGGGCATGGACGTGGTTCTGGCCCATCCCGAGGGCTATGAGGTCATGCCCGAGGTCGAAGAAATTGCTAAGAAGAACGCGGAGGCCACCGGCGGCTCCTTCACCAAGACCAACTCCATGGAGGAGGCCTTCCAGGATGCCGACATCGTCTATCCCAAGTCCTGGGCTCCCTTCGCCGCCATGGAGGAGCGCACCAAGCTCTACCAGCAGGGCGACAAAGCCGGCATCGACGCCCTGGAGCAGAAGCTTCTGGCCCAGAACGCCGAGCACAAGGACTGGACCTGCTCCGAGGAAATGATGGCCAAGACCAAGGACGGCAAGGCCCTCTACCTCCACTGCCTGCCCGCCGACATCAGCGGCCTGAGCTGCGACGAGGGCGAGGTCGACAACTCCGTCTTTGACCGCTATCTCGTACCGCTCTACAAGCAGGCCTCCTACAAGCCCTACATCATCGCCGCCATGATCTTCCTGGCCCAGGTTAAGGATCCGGTCCGCGCGCTGATGGAGATGGACAAAAAGGACGACGAGCGGAAGATGTTCTAATTGAAACCGGACGGCGGAGGGATCCCCTCCGCCGCAGAGGAAAGGGAGCTGTATATGAGTCGCATTGTCATCGCACTCGGCGGCAACGCTCTGGGCGCTACCCTGCCGGAGCAGGCAGCCGCCGTAAAAATCACGGCGCGAACCATCGTCGACCTGATCGAAGACGGCAACCAGGTCGTCATCGCCCACGGAAACGGCCCCCAGGTCGGCATCATCAACAACGCCATGCTGGCCCTGATGCACGA
>CAMGPO010000305.1 GCA_946060825.1 uncultured Clostridia bacterium
TGGTTTTGTCCAGAGCCGCCGGCGTTTTTTTCCGGGACCTTTTTTGGCGGGCCACGATGACAGGCCGGGATTTCTATGATATACTGGCCATGGAAGTACCGGGAAATGAAAACTATCAAAAAAGGAGAATTGAGATGAAACAGACCAGGAAGAAGCTGCTTGCAGGGCTGCTGGTTCTGGCCCTGATGCTGGGCCTCTGCGCCTGCGGCGAATCCAAGACCCCCGAGGAAGTAATTGCGAAGGCCGGCGAGAATCTGGCCGGGGCCAAAAGCATGACCTTTGACATGGCCATGAAGATGGGCATGAGCGCCGGCGACGAGACCGTGGACGTGACCATGACCCTGAACGGCGAGACCACCACGGAGCCCGCCATTGTCCATGCCGACATGAACATCGATATGGGCGGCTTCGGCGCCATCGCCATGGAGATGTATGCCGAACAGAGCGACAGCACCGTCGCTACCTACATCGGCGTGGATCCCGGCAGCGGCCTGACCTGGATGAAGGAGGAGACGGCCCTGGATGAGGCATCCGCCATTCTGGACGCCCGGGGCGACATGGGCAGTTCCCTGGCCCTGGCCGCGAACCTGAAGGAGATCGGCACCGAGACCGTCGGCGGCGTGGAGACCACCCGCTATGACGGCGTCATCACGAAGGAAAACCTGCATGAGATGATGGAAAACAACGGTATGCTGGATGAGCTGGGCGACACTCTGAATCTGAAGCAGAGTCTGGAGGAGGCCGCCGAGGACACAGAGGCCCTCAGCGATGTGCCGATCTCCATCTGGATCGACAAAGAGGCTATGCTGCCCGTCAAATATGAGATGGATATGACGGAAATGATGCAGAGCCTGATGGCGCAGGTTTCGGCAGCGGTGTCCATGGAATATCCGACTGTCAGCGGGATGAAAATCTCCATGACCATCGGCGGCATCGACACCGTCGAAGCCATCACAATCCCCGACGAGGCGAGGAACGCCGAGTCCCTGAGCTGAACAGGCCCGCGCCTTCCGGTTGCGCGTTTCGGGAAAAACGAGCCCTGCGGTTGGTGGAATCAGTCCCGTTCCCGGGCTACAATGTTCCCATCCCGGACAGGGAGGATAACAACATGAGCTTTGGTCAAAATTTGCAGTTTCTGCGGAAGCTGCGCAACAAAATGACGCAGGAGGAGCTGGCAGAAAAGCTGGGCGTGAGCAGGCAGACCGTCTCCAGGTGGGAGCTGGACGCGGCCTGCCCGGATCCGATGGCCGCGCCCTTCCGCCTGATCCCCAACGCCGATAAGGTGCTGACGACCCATATGCAGGTAAACGGCATCCGCCATCCGAAGGACGCCGGGGTGATCCCCTGCTTTGAGAAGGAGTACGACCGGGACGGCATCCACTACATGGATGTGTACATTGCGGCGGAATAACGGATACACAGAAACACATCACCCGTATGGGCTTCCATACGGGTGATGTGTTGTTTGCCGGCGTTTCTGCCTTTACAGGACGTAGGCCTCGAGGAACTGGGCCACACCGTCCTCCCGGTTGGTGCCGGTGCGGTACTTCGCCGCTGCCAGGGCCTCCGGCTCGCCGTTGGCCATGGCCACGCCGACGCCGGCGGTTTCCAGCATCGAGACGTCGTTGACGCCGTCGCCAAAGGCCGCTGCCTCAGAGAGGGGGATGCCCAGATGGCCGCAGAGGAACCGCAGTCCCTCGCCCTTGACGGCCTCTTTGATGTTGACCTCGACGTTGTGGGGCTGGGAGAAGGACACCGCCGTCTCCGGGAACCGCCGCCGCAGCTCCGCCATGATGGCAGGACGCTCCGTCGTGTCCGCCAGGAAGAACTGTAACTTTTGCAGGGGCCTGTTCCGCTGCCGCAGATAGCCCTTGAAGTCATCGAGGGGCTGCCGCAGCTTCCGGGACATCTCCAGATTGTGGGGGTCGCCGGGCATATAGTCGGCCAGCCGTTCCAGCTTCTCCCGCTGCATGAAGGCCTCGCCGTCCAGATAGCAGTCGTAGGCCACCGGCAGGGTGTCGAGGTAGCCGTAGATCTCCATGGCCAGATCGAGGGGGATGTAGGCTTTATGCAGGATTTCCTTCGTCACGGCGTCGTAGACCTGGCCGCCGTTGATGGTGATGACGTAGTGGACGTAGGGCAGGTCACGGAGGAAGGCGGGCAGGCCCTCGTAGATGCGGCCCGTGGTGGGCACGATGTGGATGCCCCTGGCCGCCGCCGTGTCCAGGGCTGCCCGGTTCCGGGGCGAGAGCGCCTTTTCCGGCGTCAGCAGGGTGCCGTCGAGGTCGAGGGCGATCAGCTTGATGTTCATGGGAGTTCCTCCTTCAGGGCCGAGAGGTCGGCCCGGGTGTCGATGTCGCGGAGCTGGACCGCGGGCAGCTCGGTCAGGCGCAGGCAGTCCTCGTGGCGGCAGATCACGGCGCTGCCGCCGCGGTCGCCCGCGAGGGCCAGCAGCTCCGGGTAGAAGCGCCGGGGGAAGAGGCAGGGGTTGCCCCGCTTTCCTTCGG
>CAMGPO010000306.1 GCA_946060825.1 uncultured Clostridia bacterium
AATGCGGTTTCTGAAAAGCCGCTGCGCCGTGCCGGAGACCTTTCTCCCTTCCACCAGGATGTCGTTCCGCCCGGAGGCCTCCGCCTGCAAGCCCAGTCCCCGCAGGGCATTGACGATGGGCACGGTGAACCGCTCCATGGTCAGGCGCTCCGCGTCGCCCGCGTCGGTGATAAAGGAATAGTTCAGGTTTCCCAGGTCGTGGTAGACCGCACCGCCGCCCGTGGTGCGCCGCACCACATGGATGCCGTGCTCCTCTACAAGAGCCCGGTTGATCTCCGCCTCGGCGTTCTGGTTCTGGCCGATCACGATGGTGTTGTCGTTCTGCCACAGCAGCAGATAGTCGCCCTCCAGCCGATTCGTCAGGACGTACTCCTCAAAGGCCAGATTGTAGCAGGGGTCCTGAGACCCCGTCTCCAAATATGTCACTCGTTTATCCATACTTCCTCCCGGTCACGGCTGGATGCTCCGGATAAATCCGTCCATCAAGCCAGTCAAATGATTCTCCAGATCCCGGATGGCCTCCCGGAATACCTTCCGATGGGAGGTCTCCATAACGTCCTTGTCCATTTCGTTCCCTCCGGCGGTAGAAACACCGCGATTCTTCCTCAGGTGATTGTTTTATTATAATGTTTTCCATTGGTGAAGTCAAATCCCCGTGCGGAATTCCGCGTTCTCCACAAGCCATCTATTAAACCCTTGTCGGCCATTATCGATGATAGATTGTTCATAATTCGAGTACTAAGATAGAACTATCCAAACACATCAGGCATAGGAGATCACTGCGACCGCAATTGTAAAACCGATAAAGGAAACAGCTGCCCCAAGCATAAGAATGCCCCTTTCTCTTTATCCACTTGTCTTTTCTTCTGTTTGGAACGTTTTGCAGCCATTTGCGAAATGCAAATGGCTGCAAAACGCTCCGCCCTGTCCGGGGAACGCAGGGAGGCAGAAAGGTAGATGCTGGTTTACTGGATTTCCGAAATCTTGACGGGCCGGCCTTCCTTGAGGGACTTAGTGGCAGCGGCGGCGATAAGGATGGGGGCGAGTCCGTCTTCCCCGGTGACCTGCGTCTCCGTGCCATTGATCACCGCCTCGGCAAAAGCCTTCTGCTCTGCCGCGAAGGCCATGGTGTAGCGGTCCCACATGATCTTGTAGCAGGTGCCGGAAACAGTGCCGTCGGCACCGTAGAAGGTGGCGTTGTTGGGGGTGTCGTTCACGTCCATCACCGCGCCCTCAGAGCCGAAGACCTCCACCCGCTGGTCGTAGCCGTAGACGGCCTTGCGGCTGTTGTCGATGACGCCCATGGCGCCGTTTGCGAACTTCAGGGACACCACGGCGGTATCCACATCGCCGGCCTCGCCGATGGCGGGGTCCACCAGCACGCCGCCGTAGGCGAACACCTCGGTGACCTCGGAGCCTGCCAGGAAGCGGGCCATGTCGAAGTCGTGGACCATCATGTCGTAGAAGATGCCGCCGGAGACCTTCACATAGTCGATGGTGGGGGGCTCGGGGTCACGGGAGCTGATCTTCACCAGGTTGACCTTGCCGACCTTGCCCGCCCGGACGGCCTCATAGACGGCCCGGTGGTTGTGGTCGAAGCGGCGGTTAAAGCCCACCTGAAGCTTCACCCCGGCCTTTTTCGCCTCGGCGATGACCTCCTTCACCCGTTCGATGCGGTAGTCCACCGGCTTCTCCACGAACACGTCCTTTCCCGCCTGTGCCACTTTGATAGCGTACTCGGCGTGGAGATCCGTGGGGGAGCAGACGACGACGGCCTTGATTTCCGGGTCATTCAGGATGAGGTCCACGTCATTGACGATGTTGGGGATACGCAGGCGCTTGAGGAACTCCACCGTCTCCTCGCTCATGTAGGGGTCGGCGATGGTCTTGATCTCCATTTCCGGGACAAACTTGGTGATGTTCTCCGCGTGGACCTTTCCGATGCGGCCGGCGCCGATGATGCCGATTTGAATGGTTTTCATACGATTCATCCTCCGAATACATTAATATTTCATAATGGCTTTCACTGCTTCCGCAGTGGTGGTTTTGGGGATCAGCTCAAAACCCACCAGGCCGGTGTAGCCGCATGCCTCCAGGCAGGCAAACACATTGGCGTAGTTGATCTCGCCGGTGCCGGGCTCGTGGCGGCCGGGAGCGTCGGCGACATGGATGTGGCCGAACTGGTCGCCGTAGGCGCGGATATTGTCGCAGATGCTGCCCTCGTTGAGCTGCATGTGGTAAACGTCATACAGGACCTTCAGCCTGGGGGAGCCGATGAGCCGGGTCATCTCCGCCGCCATCCGGGTGGTCTGGAGGAAGTTGCCCACATGGTCGGTGGTGATGTTCAGAGGTTCCAGATTCATCTGGATGCCGCTCTCCTCCGCGATCTTGGCGCACTCCAGCAGCGTGTCGTACATGGCGCAAAGCTTTACCGTGTCGGAGAGCTCATCGTAGTGGTTGATGACCACGCCGCCCTCGCCCAGGCCGTTAGAGTGGATGGTC